>JAADGM010000100.1:36979-66270 GCA_013152375.1 FCB group bacterium
GCCGGCCACTACCAGCGAAGCGGCTGTGGAAATGTTGAAGGTTCCTTTTGCATCTCCACCCGTTCCGCACATATCGATCGCTTCTGAAGTAATGGGAACCGGCGTCATCCGCTCCCGCATAGCCTTGGCGAAACCGGCGATTTCCCTGGATTTTTCACCTTTGGCACGCAGGGCAATGAGAAAACCTGCGATCTGGGCGTTGTTGAACTCCCCGCTCATGATCCGGTGCATGATCTGATAACTTTTTTCATAGGTCAGATCCCGGTTTCCCAGCAGTTTATTGATGATCTTTTTCATGCTCTCAGTTTTCATTGTAAAAAATTGGTATTAACCCCAGGGCAAGCCCCGTTGAATTAAACAAATCGTCTCGTCCGGTGCAGTCTGATTAAATTACCTGACATTTCGATCCTATGTCCCCTTAGAAAAGCCCCCTCACCTTACCCGCAATGTTTACCTTCGATAAAATGAAGCGGCTCTATCTGCAGGGTCACATGCTCGATATTAAAATCCCGTGCCAGCATTTGCCGGGCATATTTCAGACAATCCGACCAGTGGGTTGACTGTGTACATTCCCGGGACATTTTAAGATGCGCACTGAGTGCCGGTTTATTCTGTGATATTGACCAGATATGCAGATCGTGTATTTTTTCAACATGGTCAAGGTTCAGCAGAGCGGATTCAATTTGATGATAATCCAGATTGGTTGGCACGCCATCCATGAGTAAATTAATACTGTTTTTGATCAGACCTTTGGTGCCGATGAAAATCAGGATCACAATCAGTACGCTGGCGATGATATCGATGAAATAAAAATCCCAGATCAGGATCACGATACCGGAAACAATGGCCCCAATGGAACCCAGAGCATCGAAGATAAGATGCAGATAGGCCCCTTCGATATTTAAATTGACTTTTCTGTGGCTGGACAGGATCCAGGCGCTGATCCCGTTTGCCAGAAACCCGAGAACCGCAATGATCAGCAGCGGTCCCCCCAGAATGGGAGTCGTGTCTCCGATCCGCCGCCACGCTTCGTACAGAATAAATCCGCAAATCAGGATCAGGGTGGCTCCGTTTACAAACGCACCGATGATCTCAGCCCTGAAGTAACCGAAGGTGCGCTTGGAATCCCGTTTACCTGTGGCAAGGGACGATACCCAGATGGCCAGACCCAGCGCCCCCACATCCGTCAACATGTGACCGGCATCGGATAAAAGCGCCAGACTGTTGGCGTATAGACCTCCAATGACTTCAATTACGAGGAAAATCAGATTCACGATAAATGCCAGCCACAGTCTCTGTCTGCTGGTATCGGCGGTCCCGTGGTGATGATCATGCATATAATTATTCCCGGTTAAAAATTTTATTTAATCTTCTACAGAAAAGTTCGGATAAGGGTTTTATTACAATTCCCGGCCGGGGATTATACCAATGTTGTCCTTTCCGGTTCCAGACTCATTCTATCCGCGCTCCACACTCTGTCATATTTACTTGCGGTGAACTTAAGCCAAGATAAATTATCACCTTTAAGCCATTGCGGAAAAGCGCTTTGACTGACACCAAAATGAAAAAGACTGCTTTTTCAAGCAGCCTTTTTCCGCAACAATCGAATCCATGTCAGCTGTAATCAAATAAGAAGACCAATGTTAGACATGGATCTGATTTAATTACAGATTCTCTGCCACAAACTCCCAGTTTACTAGATTCCAGAAAGCCTCGATATATTTTGCCCTGGCATTCCGGTAGTCCACATAATAGGCATGCTCCCAGACATCACAGGTCAGGAGGGGCGTTTTCCCTTCAGTCAGAGGTGAGCCTGCATTGCTGGTGCTGGTGATCTCAAGAGACCCGTCGGCATTTTTCACCAGCCAGGCCCAGCCTGACCCGAATGTGGTGAGAGCTTTTTTTGAAAATTGCGCTCTGAATTCAGCAAAAGACCCAAAGGTAGCACTGATCTTATCAGCGAGTTCTCCGACGGGTTCTCCACCGCCGGCGGGACTTAGGCAATTCCAATAAAAGGAATGATTCCAGACCTGAGCGGCATTGTTAAATAGTCCGCCTGAAGCACGCTTAATGATCTCTTCCAGATCCAGATCAGCATATTCGGTGCCGGGGATCAGGTTGTTGAGATTATTCACATAGGCCTGATGGTGTTTGCCGTAATGGTATTCCAGTGTTTCACTGGAAATATGGGGTTCAAGGGCATCCTTGGCATATGGCAGTTCGGGTAGTTTATGTATCATAACACTCTCCTTAATAAATGATGGGAGGGAACCACACGGCTCCCTCCCGGCAGTGGTTAATTACAGTTCTTCAGCGTGTTTCGCGAGATAGTCGGCAACTCCTTCGGTGGAACCGGTCATGCCTTCTTCACCTTCCGTCCAGCCGGCCGGGCATACCTGGCCGTTTTTCTGGAAGAAGTTCAATGCATCTACCATGCGCAGCATCTCATCCACATTTCTGCCCAGGTCCAGATTATTGATTACGGAGTGGGCTATATTTCCCTCTTCGTCGATCAGGAATGATGCTCTCAGGGCGACGGCACCACCGACTGTGGTTTCTTTTTCTTCATCTTCGGTGATGACGGTTGCAGGTTCAGCACCCACCAGTACATCATAATTGCGGGCAATGGATTTATCCACATCGGCAATGAGCGGATAACCGATCTGGCCGATACCTCCATGCTTGGTGTCCACATTCCGCCAGGCCCAATGACTGAAATGAGAGTCGATGGAACATCCCAACACCTCGACACCGCGTTTTTTAAATTCTGCAAGGCGGTGATCAAAGGCCAATATTTCAGTTGGGCAGACGAAGGTGAAATCCAGCGGATAGAAAAACAGGACAACTTTTTTTCCCTTATAATCCGAAAGGCTGATTTCTTTGAAAGAATTGTCGGGTAAGACCGCCGTGGCGGTAAACTCCGGTGCTTTTTTTGTTACTAACATACTTGTCTCCTTATTTGTTGATAGTTTATTTCGTTTCGTTTTTACAATTTTTACAGATACCCGTCATGTAAAGCTCATAGGCATGTATCTCATGACCAAAGCGGGGTCCGTGTTCCAGAACAATATCCCTTACGGGGAACTCCAGATCGATGATGGAATCACAATTTTTGCAGCGAAAATGCTGATGATCTGAAATATTACCGTCATAATGAACAACCTCGTCCTGCTTGATAGCCGTGATTAAATGATGCTCCAGCAGTTGATTCAGATTGCGGTAGACCGTCCCCAAACTCAGAGAAGGAAAACTCTTTTTAACGGAGGCATGAATATCCAGCGCCGTAGGGTGACTCTGCACCCCGCGGATGTAACTTAAGATGGCTTCTCTTTGTGAACTAAATCTCATAAACAGTAATTATTCCTACTTATCAAAGTTACATCGGTTATATACGACCATACAAGTCTTATTTATAAAATTTTTAAATGAGACTCACTATTACACTGACGCTCCTTGTGACGGAGTCGGATTTCTGCCCCGGAAATTCCAATTTGCATATTGTATAGGACTAATTTTTATTAATAATATTAGGCTGTTTAAAGTACACCACAATCTGATTCGCAGCTTTATTAACGAAAAATTAAAATGACAGATACTCAGAAAATCGGGCGAATTGTTGCCAGGATCCTGCATTCGTATGAAAACAAAGGCGCCATCAACCGCACCGGAGGCGAAAACCTGCCGTCCCAGGAACATATTATCAATATCATGAAAATAATTCGGAAGATCATTTATCCCGGCTATTACGACAGGATGGCCGTGGAAGATACCGCGCTGCCCTACACCACGGGTGAAAGAGTCGTCTGGCTTTATAAGCATTTAAGCGAGGAGATCAATAAATGTATCTGTTTTGAACACAACAAACATCACGAACGACTTCAACAGGACGAATGCAGGAGTTTATCTGAAAACATTGTGCTGGGCTTTTTAAACGAGATACCTGTGATCCGGGAGCTGCTGCAGCTGGACGTACAGGCCGCCCTGGATGGCGACCCGGCAGCAAACAGCCGGGATGAGATCATCATGGCTTATCCCAGTATTGCAGCCATGACAGTTCATCGGGTCGTACATTATCTCCATTGCAAAGAAGTTCCTCTGCTGCCCCGCATCATGAGTGAGTATATTCATCATCAGACCGGCATCGATATCCATCCCGGCGCCACGATCGGGAAATCTTTTTTTATCGACCACGGTACCGGCGTTGTTATTGGCGAGACCACTATTATCGGTGACAGGGTCAAACTGTATCAGGGAGTCACCATCGGTGCTCTGAGCGTGGAAAGGACCATGAAAGGGCATAAGCGACACCCAACCCTCGAAGATGACGTCACCATCTATTCCGGCGCCACGGTGCTGGGCGGTGAAACAGTCATTGGCAGGGGCGCTGTGGTCGGCGGGAATATGTGGGTCGTTAAATCGGTTCCTCCAAATACCAGACTGTACAACAACAAATAGCCATAAAACGGCAAACCCTGACTGAATTTTAACACAATAGGAAAGAGACACCATGAAAATCGCAACGGATATGACCAAACTGATCGGCAACACGCCGCTGGTCCAATTAAACAAAGTATATTCCGGCACCGGAGCTCAAATAATCGCCAAACTGGAATCCTTTAACCCCGCCGGCAGTGTCAAAGACCGGGTGGGTGTCGGAATGATAGACGCTCTTGAAAGGCTGGGAAAGCTAAGACCGGATACAACCGTTATAGAACCTACCAGCGGCAATACCGGTATTGGCCTTGCCCTGACCTGTGCAGTGAGAGGGTATCGCCTGATCCTCACCATGCCGGATACTCTCAGTATTGAGCGCCGGAAATTGCTGAAGGCACTGGGAGCGGAGTTGGTTCTGACCCCCGGAGATAAAGGGATGAAAGGCTCCATCGATAAGGCGGAAGAGCTCGCTGCCGGGAATTCAAACTCCGTAATCCCCATGCAATTTGTAAATCCCGCCAATCCCGAGATCCACCGCAGGACAACGGCTCTGGAAATCTGGAATGATACTGATGGTCAGGCCGATATTCTGGTCTCTGGCGTTGGGACCGGCGGCTCTATCACAGGTATTTCGGAAGTCATCAAATCCCTCAAGCCCGGTTTTCTGGCCGTTGCTGTTGAGCCGGTTGAATCACCGGTCATTTCCGGGGGTGATCCGGGTCCGCATAAAATACAGGGGATTGGTGCAGGATTTATCCCGGAAAACCTGAACCGCGATATCATCGATGAGGTTTTCAAAGTTTCCAGCGAACAGGCCTTTGATATGGCCCGCCGATTGGCGAAGGAAGAGGGTATTCTCGGGGGGATCAGCTCCGGAGCCGCCGTACATGCGGCGGTGGAAATTGCCGGCCGACCGGAAAACCGGAATAAAGTGATCGTGGTCATCCTGCCGGATACGGGAGAACGCTACCTGAGTACGACACTCTTTGAGGATGCTGAGGAGGCCTGAAAATCCAGGCGCACACTAAAATCGGGTGAATACCGTCTCCCCGGCCACTACTGTCATGAGAATCTTAGTATTCAGGATACGCCGGTCCGTCAGGACTGTGATATCCTGGTCCAGAACAGTGAAATCAGCCTGGTAACCTCTTTTTAAACGGCCCCTGCGTCCATCGGCAAAGGCGGCATAGGCAGCCCAGGTTGTGAACATTTTCAATGCCTGGAGCGGTGTGATCTTCTCTTCCGGATGCCAGCCTCCCGGAGGCCAGCCCTGATGATCCTGCCGGGTCACTGCGGCATAAAATTCTTCCAGCGGATCCCCCTTCTCGATGGGACTGTCTGAACCGCCCGGTATTTTCAGGCCTAGATCAATGAAAGTTTTCAAGGGTGAAATGAAACGTGTTCTGTCAGGACCGATCCGGTCTGCGATCCAGGGCATATCCGAGGTACAGTGCGACGGCTGCAGCGAAGGGATCACTCTCAGTTCCTGAAACTGCCGCAGATCCTCTTGAGCTACCATCTCGGCATGTTCAATACGCCAGCGGTGATTTTTTGCTTTACCAATCACGGCGGCATAAGTATTCAGTACAACCCTGCAGCCGCGGTCACCGATGGCATGCGTACAGAGCTGAAAACCGGCCTCGCGGCAACGTAATGCCAGTTGTTTGAGCTCTTCAGCCGGCATCAGGAGAAGGCCCCGATTCTGCGGATCATCCGCATACGGTTCCAGGAGAGCGGCACCACGGCTTCCAAAAGCCCCGTCAATAAAGGCCTTGACTCCCCGAATCGTGTAGCGGTCGCTCAGATAAGGACCCCGGGCAAAATACTCTTTCAGGAGATCCTCGCTACTGTACTCCAACAGTCCATAACAGCGCAGGGGAAATTCTCCCGCATCCACCAGCTTTTTGATGATGCGGATAATGCGTTCATCCTGCCAGACATCGTGAACTCCGGTGAGTCCCCGGCTGGCGAAAGTTTTTGCCCCGAGACGGATCTGCCGCTCCAGCACAGCATCAGTGGTGCCGGGCAAAACCCGGGTGATCAGATCCATGGCATTGTCGATAAATACGCACTCCTGTTTGACGACCCCGCCCTCCGGCAGGTTCATACTGCCGATGTAACCCGCTCTGTCTCTGGCGGCCTTATTGACCCAGACGGCATGACCGTCAACGCGGGTCAGCATCACAGGATGGTCCGGGGCCGCTCGGGTGAGTACTTCATCAGCCGGGAAACCCTGTCCGGGCCATTTTGTCTGGTCCCAGCCTCTGCCCAGGATCCATTCACCCGGCGGCAGCTCAATTGCTTTCCGTCTCACCAGCCGTGCGATGATTTCTGCTGAAGTCACCTCATTCAGCTGCAGCCCTTCCAAAAAGCGGCCCAGGCTTTGCAGATGGACATGAGCGTCTGTCAATCCCGGTACAACCACTCCGTTTTGAAGATCAATCCGTTCGCAGCCGCTCCCCTCGGTGGTTAAATTTTCTCCCACGGCCTCAAGTATCCCATCGGATACAAGCAATGAATTCGCCCGGGGCTGTTTACCGTCCAGGGTGATGACACGGGCATTATAAAATAATTTTCTCTGCGGAAGCATGCGTAAATTTAGACCTGCTCTCCGGGGAGAAAGAAGGATGGATATCACGGGCAAACATCTGATACAAATACCAGGCGGAGCCGATTGAGGACCCCGGACAACCGCAGGAATATTCATATCCAACGTGAACCAACAGATTGAGGAGACCATGGAAATTATTGATTTGCGAAGTGATACTTTTACACAGCCTTCGGACGAAATGCGGGCGGCTATTGCGGCGGCACCCCTGGGGGATGATGTTTTCGATGAGGACCCCACAGTCAATGCTCTGCAGGAAAAAGCCGCCAGGCTCCTGGGAAAGGAAAAGGCCTTGCTGGTCTCCAGCGGGACGATGGGCAATCTGGTGTCCATCCTGGCCCATTGTGAGCGGGGGTCTGAGGTCATTGTCGGGGATCAGTCTCACACTTTTTATTATGAGGCCGGCGGAGTGTCGGTTTACGGGGGTATCCACTCCCGGCAGCTGGCAAATCGGGAGGATGGAACCCTGGCCCTTGAAGAGCTTCGGGCTGCAATCCGGCCCGGTGATATTCATTTCCCAGTCACCCGTCTGATCTGCCTGGAAAATACACACAATCGTTGTTTCGGAACGCCTCTGAACCGCGATTACCTGCAGGCTGTAGCGGATATCGTGCGAAGACACCGACTGAAACTGCACATCGACGGAGCCAGGATTTTCAATGCAGCCGTTTCTCTCAACAGACCCGTAAGTGATCTGGCGGACATGGCTGATTCGGTGACCTTCTGCCTTTCAAAAGGTCTTTCCGCACCGGTTGGCTCGGTGATCTGCGGGGATGCCGAATTTATAGAGAAAGCCCGGCGTATCCGGAAATCTCTCGGGGGTGGTATGCGCCAGGCAGGTATCATTGCCGCCGGCGGTCTGTACGCCCTTGAGAGTGGTATTGAACAGATCCGGAAAGACCATGACCATGCCAGGCGCCTTGCTGAAGAACTGGTTAAACTTCCGGGCATCCGTCTCGATCTTCAGAAAGTATCAACGAATATTGTCTATTTTGACGTGGATAAGAAGCTGATATCACCGCTGCAGCTGGTGAAACGCATGGCCCGGCAGGGTGTCCGGTTTTTCGATACGGGAGGCACCCGTCTGCGTCTGGTGACCCATTCAGGTGTCACTTCCGCAGATATCTCGAAAGCGATCAAAGCCTTTCAGGCGGTACTTATCTGATATTCCGATCCTGATGCCGGGAGTCTTTTTGCAGTGCCCGCGGGGACCTGTCTTTGGTTAAAAATATTTCTGCTGATCCCGTTACTGTAAAGTTCAACCGGGAACAAAAGCAGGCGATTCACGGAGGGAGTACAATCACTATGACCCAAAAAAATTATCTGCTGAGATTCATTACCGAGCCTAAAACCAGCCGCGAACGGGCAGAAGAGCTGGCCGAATCACTTCAGAAAACACTGTGTATCAAAGCTGATTATAAAATCAGCAGCTATTACAAGTTCAAATCGTCTTTTGAGATTGAATTTTTCTATGGGATAAAACGGACCGGGGATTTTGTCGTGGAAAGCGTGGAACTGACGGACAGGGTTTGCTCACCCTGGCTCATACGATATGACCGTGAAGATGGAGAAGTAGAATTGATCTTCAATAAAAATAAATTTTCTAAATTCAGAAAAACTGAATTTGAAGCGATCCTGTGGGCAATCTTTGAGAGGTGTTAGGGGCCGTGACCCCGACCACGGGTTTATACAGATTTATTCCAATTTGATGGATTAGAGTTTAAGTAAAAATTTAAGTTACTGGGAGAAGTTTTGAAATACCGTATAAAGGTCAGGGTTTTTCTATGAGAAATGTATCGATTATTCAGCACCCCAATAAACCTAAAATCCCCCGTCATAAGAACAGGGGATTTTGTGGTGGTCTGGGACAGAATCGAACTGCCGACACGAGGATTTTCAGTCCTCTGCTCTACCGACTGAGCTACCAGACCAGTTGTCTCCTTTTACCTCCGGCAGCAAAGGGGGAGACTGCCTTTCCAGTCATGAGCAATTGCGAATGACTTGGGAAGCTGCCAGATCAGTTTGCTCTCATTATAATCAACTGCGTCGGATACAGTCATTTGAAAGCTGGCAAATTTATTATAGGTTAGCATAACCGACCATTAAAAAAAATATAAAATGATGAAGCTCTGAATCAGTGGAAACCATTAATTTTCATTGATCGGAGCTCCTCAAAACCATGATCATTGTACTGGCCACACATAATAAAGACAAACAGAAGGAACTGCTGCCCCTGCTGAAACCCCTGGGTATCGGAATAAAACTTCTGGATGATTTCCCGCAAATTGGTGAAATTGCCGAGACCGGCAGTACCCTCCGGGACAATGCCCTCATCAAAGCCCGAACAGTTCATCGCCTGACGGGATTACCCGCCCTTGCCGACGATACGGGTCTTGAGGTCGCCTGTCTCAACGGACAGCCCGGTGTGAGAACCGGCCGCTATGCCGGCGAAAACGCCACCTATGCTGAAAATGTCACGAAACTTCTGCAAAAACTGAAAACGGTGCCAGAATCGGAACGTTCGGCGCGATTTTTGACGGTGATTGCGTATGTGGACAGTGAGAGGGAACTAATAGAAAACGGAGTAGTAGAAGGCCGTATTCTTAACAATCGAAAAGGTGTTGGTGGTTTTGGGTATGATCCCGTATTTTATATCCCTCAATTGGACAAAACATTTGCAGAGATGACAAGCGCTGAAAAAAGCAAAATTTCCCATCGTGGCAGGGCTTTCAGAAAAATGAAAAAACTTCTGGAAGGGCTTGTTGTCACCCAAACCGAAAATTCCCCTCAACTAAATAGTAGGAGTTAGCCGGCGAAACACTGTTACCATGGTGTTAGTTAAATCGCGGTGCTAAATTGAGGAAGGCTGTTTTCAGTCTCCGACTCCTATCAACCTTGCTGGCTTTTCTGGCTTTGCAGGGCTTGCTGCATTCCGGCCAATCCAATGCCCGGAAAGTAACTTTCCCTGTTTCACATATAAATCTCGTTCAAAACATTTTTAAACCTTTCGATGCCAAACCCCGCACACTCGTACTCATCACCAGTGACTCGTTGTGGAATACTCATTTCGTGGACCCCAACCTGCACCGTAAACAATCTGAAAAGGTTGACTCCATCCGCACCGTCATCGAGCCGGGAAAACTACCGGGAACATTGCTCATCAGCAAAACCCATCAGGGATTTCCCATCCTTATCGGATCCGTTATGGAGCTGGACTGGTACCGTGAAAAGGCCTTAAAACAGAATCAGTATCTGCAGTTCAAACTGGACCGGATCAATAAGCTCACCAAAAAACAACGTATCCGCCGGAATAACAGCAACGCCGGGATCAGTATCATCAATACATCCGTTGGAGGCACTAACGTGAACCTGGTGATCAAGGGCAGCATCAATATAGACGGTTCCCTGATCCTCCAGAACAAAGACCAGGTCGCTTTGAGCCAGCAGGACAATAAATCCTGGGATCTGAGTATCAACCAGAAACAGCAGTTTGATATTAAGGGGACGATCGGTGACCGTCTGTCGATTCTGGTGAATCAGAATTCTGAGGCTGATTTTGCCTGGGAAAATAACCTGCGGTTGAAATACGAAGGCAGGGAAGACGACATCTGGCAATCCGGTGAAGCGGGAAATATCGGTCTGAGACTCCCGTCAACACAGTTTGTCAATGGGGGCAGCTCCAAGAGCGAGGGACTCTTTGGGGTGAAGCTGCTCCACCAGCTGGGACCCCTGAAGATCACCACCATCCTTTCCCGTGAACAGGTCCGGCAGTCTTCACGCACGGTGAACGGCGGAGAGGCGGCAGAGGATTACACGGTGAAGGACAGTGATTTTCTCAAAGACCGCTACTTTTTTGTAGATGAGACCTTCAAAAATATGTACTACCCACTGACCACAGACGACCGGCATGTGATCGATACGACCTATGTCATCGGCAGGGTCAACCTGTATAAAACGGATCAGAACGGGTCCATTACGGGCACGGCTTACCTGGATCCCTCGGATCCCGATCACGGAGATTCTGAGACCGGGCGCTGGACACTGTTGATCAAAGACCAGGACTATGAGATCGATCAGCTGGCGGGTTACGTCCGCATGAAATCATCCAATTCAACGGAAGCCATCGGTATAGGCTACACGATTGACAGCTACAATAATACGACGGGGCAATACATTCTTTCTGATCCCCCTCAGGCTGTGGGAGATTTTAATTATATCAACAACGGCGAGCCGGTTACGGACGATGCCAACGGAAACGGTCTGTGGGATCCGGCTGAAGACAGCCTGCTCTATGTCGGCGATGGGAATTTCCTCTATGACCTGCCCCTGCACAGCTGGTATGAGGATGTAAACGATAACACCGCCTATGATGTCGGGGAAGAAATCGGTTTGTATTTTACCTCTCAGATCAGCTCCGGGGAGGAAACGGGGGGCTGGTTTTTCGATGATAATTCCAATGGTGAATATGATCCCGGAGAAGAACTGGGGGTTTACGGCGCAGAACTCTATGCCGCTTACAGTCCCGAACAGGGGCTTATCTTCGTGGATGTGAATAATAACAATCTGTGGGACGATGAAGATGGCTATACGGACACGAACGGGGACGGAGAATACACACCCGGGCAGGATATCACCCTCAAGCTTATCAAGCCCCGGCATACGACGACACCGGATGATGATACCTGGCCGCTGATGTTCAAGAATGTATATTATCTGGGGGCCACTAACATCGACCGCAACGGCCTGGAATTGGAGATCATCGATACCGAAAGCGGCACGGGACAGGATATCATTGCCGCCAGCGGTAATTCTTTCCTGAATATTTTCGGGCTGGACAATCTGGATGAAAATTTCAACGAGATCCCGGGCGGTGACGGGATTGTTGACCGCAGCTTTATCAACTATGCCACCGGCGAGCTCTTTTTCCCCGAACATCTGCCTTTCGCCTATGATACAACGCCCCGTACGAATCAGGCCGGAGACCCGGTGGATCAGTTCTACAATCCGGCCACGGACCCCTCGCAGTATGTGTACTGGGGTGTGAACAGTCCGGATTTGGACGCATTGACGGCCCTGAATGATGCCGATGGTGACTGGGCGGATGAAGATGACACCGGCCCCGCCATGTACTTTTCCACGGATCCGCAGGAAATCGCCTCGGAGAGCCGTTTCTCCCTGAAAATTAAAACCACTCAGAACAGTTCCAGCATTAGCCTGGGCGGCTTCATGATCGTCGAAGGCAGCGAAGAGATTCGGGTCAACGGCCGGCTCATGAAAAAGGACATCGATTACACTATTGACTATTTTTCCGGTACCGTTAACTTTATCGACTGCCCGGAATGCACCGATCCCACCTCCAACGTAAAGGTCACTTTTCAGGAAAATGAATTTCTCTCCTTTGACCAGAAAGTCCTGGCCGGCACCGCCCTGCAGCTGGACATCAGCGATAATTTTCAACTGGGACTGGTGGGCATGTATTATAATCAAACCATCGTGGATGAAAAAGTGGATGTGGGCTACGAACCGGTGCGGAATTTTATCTGGGATATTAACGGCAGATACAGCAACAAGAATCTCGATTTTCTCACCAGGGCCATCGACTGGCTGCCCATGGTGGAGACCAATCAGCCCTCGAGCTTTTCCATCGAAGGGGAATTTGCCGAAGTCTATCCGAATCCAAATCCGCTGGGACAGGCTTTTATCGATGATTTTGAATCCTCCAAGCGAACCACCGCCCCCAGTATCATGCAGAAAACCTGGCAGCTTGCGGCCCCTCCCGTTGGCAAAGATATTACACACCGCGGAAGAATGATCTGGTACAACCCTTATCTCGATATCCCCACTTCTGATATCTGGCCCAATCAGGAAACTTCTGCACAGGCCAATAACAATACCACCCGCATCCTCGTGCTGAAGACCATGTTCCAGAGTGACACGGACGACCCGGAGATGTGGAACGGGATCACCACGGCCCTGTACACCAGTGAACAAAACCAGACGAACAGCAAATACCTGGATATCTGGCTGAATCCGGTGGGTGTAACCGACTCGACACTGGCGCTGCACATCGATATAGGATATATCAGCGAAGATACCAACGACAATGGAGTTCTGAACACGGAGGATATACCGGTGAGCGGCAGCTATGGCAACGGTGTGCTCGATGAGGGAGAAGACATCGGGATTGACGGCTGCACGGACGAACGGGAGAATGGCTACGGTGACTGCCTGCCGCCGGGGTTCACTTATGCTGATCCGGGCTCAAATCCCATTAACACGGGCCCCGGGGTTGACCCTGAAGATCCCAATGGAGACAACTGGGATTACACCTCAGGTTCATCAAATTATGACCGGGTTGACGGAACGGAGGGGAACAGCCTCATGCTGGGCTCGAGAATACCGGATACGGAGGACCTGGATGGAAACGAGGCCCCGGATTTTGAAAATGATTATTTCACCTACAGCCTGAGACCGCTGATAGATGAGGAGATCAGTGCTACGGTAAATGCCAACGGGGACAAAACCTGGCGGCTGTACCGGGTTATGCTGAGTGATTTCGAAAAAGCCGGGACTGGAGATGTTGCCTGGAGTGCCGTCCCGAACTTCAGACTCTGGATAGATGGCGTTGAGCCCCGGGACCCCACTGTCGGTACAAATATTCTGGGGATCGCCAAGCTGGAACTGGTGGCGAATGAATGGCAGGAACTGGGCATAACACATGTGGACTCCCTCATTTTTACGCCGGATTCGGCCTTCGCCGTTGCCGTTGCCAATACGGACGAAAATTCGGATTATCAGCCGCCGGATGGGGTTCAGGGCGAATATGATGCAGTGAACGGGATCCGTACCCGGGAGCAATCTCTCGTGCTGCTCTTTGAAGAGAACCCCAACATCCCCACAGCAGGGCTGCCGCCGGGGCACATGGTGGCAATCAAAAAGAACCTTCAGCAGGGGGGGAATAATGCCAACAATCAGAGTTTCTTTGCCTACAACAATATGGAGATGTATGTCTTCGGAGATCCCGCCGCCACAGGCGGGCCCTGGAATGAGGGCGAGGATTCAAAGGTGCAGATGGTCATGCAGTTCGGCCGGGATAACAATTATTACGAGGTTGTCAAACCGATTTACCCCGACTGGGACCCCCGAAATCATATTAACATCAATCTGACCGAGCTGGCCCGCCGCAAGCTGAGTATCGGCTCGCTGGATGAGATGACTCCCCTGCAGGATACGGGCCTCGACAGCGTGGTGAGTGCCTATGAAGACGGGGGCGGCGGGGCGCTCCCTGTGGGCGTAACGTATCTGGCGCTGCTGGATTCTCTCTTTGGCGGAGGTGTCGATACTCTGGCATTCGTCGAGGCTACCTGGGATACACTGACCATTTACGGCTCCCTTTACTGGCAGCTGAACGGCTGCACGACCTGCAGTCTGCTGGACCCAAACGGGGACGATTATGACGAGCTTCTGAATCCCGACGGTTTTGAGGGGAACGGCCTCTTTGACTGGCTGGACTGCGGCTCCGACGGCCTTTGTCCCGGAGACCCCGGTTATCCGGGACCCGATGAAAATGAGGCTAACGGGCTGCATGATCTGGGAGAGGTGTCGGAACCTTTCACCGATTCCAATTACAACGGGACCTTCGATCCGCCGCCGGATAATTACAACGAAGAACTCGACCGCTGGGAGTGGTCCACTTATGAGATGACGGACAGCGGGGATTCAACCTTAGTCGAGACCATCCGCATAAAAGGTGACCCGGCCATCAACCGCATAAAATATGTCCAGCTCGGAGTGCAGAATGTCTCTGATGAGACGGTTTACGGTAAGGTTCTCGTTGATGAACTGAGAATGACCCATGTCAAAAAGGAACGAGGCCGGGCATTGCGGCTGCAGGGCAGTCTGAAACTGGCTGATTTGCTGGATATTTCAACTACCTATGCCCGGATGGATGCGGATTTTCATTCCCTGCGTGAACGCCTGGGAACCGGCGATAATTCCAGAAATTTCACCATCAGCACAAAATTTAATCCTGACATCTTCCTGCCGAAAAGTTGGGGAATCAAGACACCGCTGACGGTAAATTACACACACAACCAGTCCTCTCCCAAATACCGAACCGGAACGGATATTCTGGCCGGAACCTTCCAGGAGGCACCGGATTCGATTAAAAATATTTCTGAAACCCTGAGTATCTCCACCCGGTTCAAGAAAAACACCCGCAGTGAAAACTGGTTCGCGAAATATACCATTGACCGGTTTTCCATTCAAAATTTATCGGCTATCTTTTCTCAAAAATCAACCACCCTGATTGCCGATGAGAGATCACAGAATTACAAGTTGAGCGGGAAATATGCTCTCACTTTCTCAGACCACTATTTCAAGCCCTTTACCTTCCTGAAAAAAACCCCGCTCATCGGCCGGGTTCTGGAAGATTCAAGGTTATACTGGTCACCGGCCAGTTTTGATGCCTCCATGTCGCTGGAAGACAACAAAAAGGTGACCTATCACCGTAACGGCACCATCACGGACCCGGCCGGAACGCTCAGGATGACGAGAACTTTCAATTTGAATTATAAATTTACTAAAAGCCTTTCCATGCAATATGGGAAAAATATTCAGAGCAACCTTGAAGATTTTTACAATGACAAGATGAAAGCTCTGGCACAATTTTCCCCCGGGCGAATTGAGTCAATTACCGAAAATCTGAATAATTCATTTTCACCGGAGTTCATGAAGTGGCTGAAGCCGCGCTTAAAATACAATCTATCCTATTCGTGGAACCGCAGCTCCCTGGTCGATACCGTGGATGCCGCGACCATTACTTCAAAAAGGTCCCTGGACTACAGCAGTAATTTTAATCTCCAGAATATGATCGAGATGATCTATAAACCGGCAAATGCTCCGGCCTCCAGCCGCAAACCCGGCCGGGGCAGACGGGGCAGGACACCCTCGCGGTCAAGTTCAAAAACACCCAGTTTTCAAATTAAAAACCCCATTCTGGTGGCCATCTTGAAACCCATTCATAAAGCGGCTTCGAAGATGCAAAATATCAACGTCACCTACAAGACAAGCAAGAATTTCACTTACTCCAACCGGATCGGTATGCCCAGTGTCTGGTTCAAACTGGGGATGAACGATGACCCCTTTCTGCCGACTTACGAGGGTTCCACCACCTCCTCGAACAATCAGTTCAAGAACACGCTGACGGTGAAAACGGGAGTGGTGCTTTTCCGGAATCTCACGTTTAATGTCCAGTATCTGGTGGACAAAACAATTGCCGATGTGAACGGACAGAAAACCATAACCCGAAAAAATTCATTTTTACCTTTGGGAGACCGTGGTGATAAAGGCGTGCCGGTTCCCACCTGGAGTACCAGTGTTTCAGGCCTGGAAAAACTGCCGTTTCTCAAGAAAATCTTTAAATCGGTCTCTCTGTCTCATAACTACACCGGCGATCGCAGCTGGTCTGTTCAGGATGGTGAGCTCACGACGGATAATTATTCCCGCTCTTTCTCGCCCCTGATAGGGATCAATACCAAGACCATCGGCAAAAAGCCCATCGATATCAGCCTGAACTATAAATACACGACAACCATCAGCAACAGCGGGGCATCCACCACGAAGAATGTGCAGACCTCCATCTCAAGCACCCTGAAATACAATATCAAAGGGGGACTGAAAATTCCTATTTTCTTTTTCCGCGATTTCGACATCTCCAACGATCTCAAATTCACAATGAACATTCAGTTTGACGATACAAAACCATACACCCGCAGCACCTATGACGGCGCTTTTTCACTGGGTGATCGTCAGAAAAACATCAGCCTGAAACCCAACCTCAATTATAGCTTTACAAAATTCGTTTCGGGTGGCGTACATTTCACCTATACAATCCGCGAGAATACGCGCAACGGACGGAGTGTCGATAAAGATTTCGGATTTAATGTCCGGATATTAATTCAGGGATAAGCATGCAAAAACACGTCTTCATAATTCTCTCAATTTGTACCCTGGCCATGGTCTCGGCCCAGGGAATTCCTTATTTCGATGGTGAAAAGTCTTACGGCTATCTCAAGGAGCAATGTAATTTCGGTCCGCGCTATCCGGGTACCGAGGCCCACGAAGCACTGGCGGCCTATTTACAGAAATTTCTCGAACCGCTGGCAGATGAACTGCAGATCATGACCGAAACCGTGGAACATCCCATGCACAAAAAACCCGTTCAGCTCACCAATCTGTTTGCCAGATTTAATCCCGATGCAGAGTTCAGGATCCTGTTTCTGGCACACTGGGATACCAGGGAAATTGCGGATCAGGATACTGTCCCGGCCAATCAGAGCAAACCCATCATTGGTGCCAATGACGGAGCCAGCGGAATTGCCGTACTCATGTCACTGGCGCAAATCCTGCATGATAACCCGGTGGAAATTGGTGTGGATCTGCTCTTTGAGGATGGCGAGGACATGGGAGTCGCCGGCGACCTGGACAGCTGGGGATTGGGGACCCGGGAATTTGCAAAAAAAATGCAGCGGCCCTATCCTCAGTATGCGGTATGCCTTGACATGGTAGGGGATGCACAGCAGGAGTTCCTCATTGAACCCTATTCCTATATGCAGGCTCCCGCCGTGGTTCAGAAAATCTGGAAAATTGCCGGCGAACTGGGATATACCCAGTTCAAGGACAGGGTAGGCAAGGCCATCATCGATGATCACAGGATCCTCTGGGAGGTGACCAAAATCCCCGCTGTGGACATTATTGACTTCGAGTACCCGGAAGCCGGGAAAAATTACTGGCACACCCTTGAAGATACAGCGGACAAATGCTCAGCTGCCAGTCTCGAGGCTGTGGGGACTGTGATGACAACCCTGATCTATATGGAAAATGCCCGCAACCGCCCGTGAATGCTGTAAATAAATTCTGGTATGAGCTGTCCCTTAGGGCAGATGATGTGACCCGGGAGATCCTGGCCTCGGGATTCATGACGGATTGTCTCGGCGCTATTGATGCAGAACAACAGACGCGTTATTTCTTCGACTCAGAAGCCAGACCCAAAGTAGAAAGCTATCTGCTCGAAAGCAGCGAGCGCTTTTCTTTCGAGTACAGCTGGGAAAAGCAAGGCGCCGAACCCTGGCATCTCGCCTGGAAGGATCATTTCAAACCGGTTACCGTGGGCCGCAGGATCTGCATAGTTCCGGATTGGGATGAAACGACCCGTGCAGAAATCCGTATCCGCATCAAGCCGGGAATGGCCTTTGGTACCGGGCATCACGAGACAACTTTTCTCATGCTGGAAGCCCTGCTCGCCTATTGCAGGCCGGGTACGACTGTGCTGGATGTGGGCAGCGGCAGCGGTATATTGGCCATTGCCGCCCGAAAACTCGGCGCAGCAGCCGTTAATTGCGTAGAATACGATGACGCCTGTCGGGAAAATTTCCATGAAAATCTCGCCCTGAACAACATCAATGCCGGCGTTGAACTGCAGATCGCCGACATCCTGCAATGGTCAGATTTTAAACAGGACCTGATCCTTGCCAATGTGAATGCCCGGGTGATCAAGGCCCTGCTGCCCCGATTGGCCGGTTGTAGGCAGACCATCGTACTCTCCGGTTTGCTCGGGACGGATGAACCCTCAATACGTACGCTGTGTGAACAATTCCAATTGAATCCTGTCAAGACCGTTCATCGGGGAGAGTGGATCCGCATGGACTTGAACCTTTAATTACCTAAAGAAACAAACTGTATGAAAAACACTATCACCTTCTTTTTACTCCTGCTCCTTGCAGCGGCCTGTAATTTACCCGTCACACCGGCAAGTTCCGGACAGACGGAGATCGGAACTATTTTTCTGGATTACAATCAGGAAACCACTGAAGTTTTCCTGCAGGTTCAGATCATGCCGCCTGAATCGGCAGACCGGATGGATTCCGTACGGGTTGTTTTGTACACCCTGCCGGATCAGGAGCCGGCGGCAGCTTTCTCTTTAAAAGACGACGGCACCCAGGGAGATCTGCTGCCGGGTAACGGTATTTTCTCCATTCTGGCAGCCACCGATCCGCCCCTGGCTTTCGGGGCCTATCTTATCGAAAGTACAGCCTATTCCTCAGAGGGCACCGTTCTCACGCAAACGACCACCACTGTCATTGCCGAGGAATTTCCGCCGGTCATTGCTTCGGTTGACATGCCCGAGATCTATTCTCTGGATCCCGACACATGGACCGATCTGAACATTACCGTCAAGATCGACGATCCCAACGGCGCAGACGATATCAAATATGTGCGCTATTATATCAATACTGACTTTCTCACGGTGGACTGCGAGGGCAATTATAATGACAATCCCCAGGATGACAATTACCAGTCGGACCCCACCTGGCAGATGGAATACTCCCATACTGATAATGAGGGCCTGCTGGTTTACACCACCTCGATCCCCATGCGGCCCGTTGATGACGGCAGCGGCGGCTGCGGTAAGACCGGTATAGCCCTGTTTCGGTTTCTGGTTAAAGATAAGAGCAACCGGCAGGACACCGTTTCTGAAATAGTGCTGGAAATTGTCAGCTGTGGGGATGGAGAATGTCAGGCCGGCGCTGAAGATGCCGAAACCTGTCCGGAGGATTGCTGATGAAAAAAATAATTTTACTGCTCCTGACGACCTCACCGGTTTTTTTACAGACTCCCATACAATTTGAGCTTGCGCGGGACAGTTTCAGCCTCGAGGCGGCCTCTCTCTCCGGACTCCCCAGCAACAGCGTGGTGGATGTGCTGGCGGGTGAGGGTGACGATATTCTCTATTTCGGAACCAGCGGCGGATTGGCCTATGCCAACATCCTCCCCGATGGAACCCTTGATTTTCAGACCTTTGACCCGTCTGTTTATGATCTGCCGGAGGGGGGTAACCCCGGTCTGGCGGTGCAGGGCAGTGTGGTTGCGGTATCCGGTGCAGTGCAGGAATTTGCCACAGGTGAATATCACCCTGCCGGATCCGGCATTGGCTACTCTCTCGATGGAGGCGTAACCTGGACGTATAAACCCCAGTATGTGGCCCCGCACGACAGTCCAACCTACATTCCCTTCGTCTGGGGCGGGCAGGAACTCCAGCAGCTGGCCGTTACGACGGAGATCAATAATGTGTCTTACGACCTGGCAATTCAGGGAGATTATATTTATGCAGCCAGCTGGGCCGGTGGTCTGCGCCGTTTCAAATTTCAGAATTATCCGCCGGCCCCGGAGGGCGAGGACCCCAATCCCTGGGAGGCTGTGGCACTGCCCATGGATAATGAGACGGTTCAGTATTGCGGAGCCATTGATCCGGATACCTTTGAATTGAATCCCAATGATCCGCCCAACGGAGGGTATCACAATCACAAGGGATTTTCCGTTTACAGTCTTGGCGATACTCTCTGGGTGGGGACTGCAGCCGGGATCAATAAAGGGATTGTCTCTGCGTCCGGGTGCATTGACTGGCGGCACTTCAATGCGCAGACTGACGGTTTTACGGGGAACTGGGTCATCGGGTTCAGCCATCAGGATCTTATCGACGGTGGGGGTGATGCCTTCACCCGGCTCTGGGCGGCAACCTGGCCCACCGGCGGAGGAGAAACCTACGGCGTAACCTATACCGATGACGGCGGGACCACCTGGAATGTACCCGCTCAGATTGAAGACCTGGGACTGAAAGTCTATTCCATCTCCACGCGGGACAACTTCGTTTATCTTGCATCGGACACGGGCTTATATTTTTCCGCCGATGGCGAGCATTGGGAACTTTACAGCCGTCCCGTATCTGCAGACGGATTTGAAGTCTTGACTGATGTAGTCTATGCCTCGGCCGACCTTTGGCCCCTGTCCCTGCTGGTTACGGGAACCCCGGATGGTGTCGCTGCCACACAAAACAACGGGCTGGACTGGGAGGTGCATCGCTTTTGGGTACCGGCTCAGGCGGCTGGGGATGAACAGCGGTTTTATGCGTATCCGAATCCGTTTTATCTCAACGATGTGAATGTTGTCGGAGACGCCGGCCATGTGCGCTTTGTTTTTTATGCAAGCGGAGATTCCCCGCAGCTGCAGATCTTTGATTTTTCCATGAATACCGTCAGACAATTCGGAGACGCCGATTTTCATTACAGCGCGGACCAGGGTGAAGTCATCTGGGACGGTCGGAACGACTGGGGAGACTCAGCGGCCAATGGCGTTTATTTCTGCAAGCTGAAACAGGGCGGAAAGTCTTACTGGACCAAATTACTGGTCATTAACTGAGGATATTTAGGATGAATTACAGCAACAATCGGATTGTAAAACAAATTATATCGGGGCTTCTCATTGTGCTGGGATGCAGCCCCGTTCTGGGAGAAATGGGAGGCGGTTATGCCGGCGCGCCTTTTCGCTACGGCACCAACGCCAGGGAAATTGCCCTTTCCAATGCCCTTGTGGCCGACTGGAATCCGGGATTCCGGCAGCTGTCCAATCCTGCTGCCGTCACCACAACGCCGGGGTTTGAGGTGGGGACATCCCTGTTCAGCCTTTCTCTGGATCGTTCCATTCAGGTAATTAGTGTGGCCAAACCGCTGCCGCCGAAGGGTGCTGCCGCGCTCAGCTATTTCCGTTCCGGGACCGCTAATATTACCGGGAGGGACCTGCAGGGCAATATCACCGAGACGCTGCAGGTTTCTGACAGTTATGGTATGTTATCCTTCGGGTTGATTTTCACCCCGTCCTTCCGGGCAGGTCTGAACCTGAAAGCATTGTTCAACAATCTCAACGGCGACCTCAGCGGAAAGGGCATTGCCTTTGATCTGGGATTTCTCTACACGCCTGTCAGAAACCTCACCTTCGGCGGCAAACTGGCCAATCTGTCCGGCGCCACAACCTGGAACAATGACGGTCGGTCCGTCGAAGAAAAACTGCCCGTGGAATATGCCCTCGGTTTCCGCTTTGCACCCCGTTCCGATTTGCATCTGCTGGGACAGTACCAGGGCCTTATTGCCGGCGGACATGCTGCGGAAGGTGAATTCAGAATGGGAATCGAATCGCAGCTGGTGGAGCAGGTCTTTTTTCGTGGTGGCTTGAGTGCCGGCAGTACGGCATCCGCATCAGGAACGAAAAAGTTTAATCTGGATTACAGCCTGGGATTCGGAATAGTTTACCCCCTCTGGAAACTGAAGGATCTGCAGTTTGATTATGCTGTCGATCCCGGGAATCAGGGTGAGGGGCTCAGCCATCTGGTGAGCTTTTCCTTTGTACTTTGAGGTCCGGCCGACTGTCATTTGGCCAAATCGGATTATCTTGAATTCAGTTTTGCTTAAGGAAATATAAATGAAAAAATGTTTAAGGTTGTTATCCGCCCTGCTCTTGTTGTCTGCCGGCTTTTCACTGGGGACACAGGCTTTTAATATCCCGGTAAATGCCCGCTCCCTGGCGCTTTCCGGCAGCGGTATCGGCGGAACCGATGATCCTTATGCCAATCCGGCCGGCATCCATAATCTCCGTCCGTCTGAACTGGGATTTTCTCACAACAGCTGGATCGGTGATATTTCCGGGAATCAGGTGAGTCTGGCCTGGGGGAAAAAGCGGCCCTTCCTTTTGACCCTGCAGTCCTGGAATCTGGAGGATATTCAACTTTGGGGCGAGGTTCCGCAAGCAGAGCCTCTTGGTACTTTCGGCAGTCACTGGATCGCTGCCGGTATTACCACCGGGTTTCGTGTAAAAGACTACAAGGCCGGTCTGACGCTGCGAAGCAGCCTCGCCAAATTGTACACGGCTTCATCCTCCGCCGTCACGTTGGATGGCGGACTTACCAGGGCTTTGAACGATCATTTTTCCATCGGGGGGACCCTCAAAAACATCGGTGTCCTCTCCGGCAGCCTGAAACAGTCCCTCCCAGTGGTCACCGGTGTGGGACTCGTATATCGCAGGGCGGCTCAACGCCTGCGCTTTGCAGCCGATCTGACGTACGACAGTGCTCATGGCGGTATATTCAGCGGCGGCGTGCAGAAAGGCTGGGCACATTTCGATTTTCTTGCCGGCATTCTGCTTTCGCAGGACCAGACACGGGTGTCCTCCGGTTTCAGCTTCCGTTATCACCGCTTTGAGGTCACCTATGGCGTGGCCTTTCATGAAAATTCTCTCCTGGGATTACCGCAGTTTTTAGATTTCCGACTGATTCTATAAAGGGCTCTTCCGGCAAACTCTGCCAAACTGCTTTCTGGTGTCGAAACCTCCTTACGGCATAAATTTAGGTATGTCAGAATCGTACCGATACAGCCCGACAGGCTCAATTTGCCGGAGGATCGAAAGGACCGTTTGTGAAGAATCTTTATAAGTACTCCATCGTATTGCCCATTTATAACGAAGCTGAAAATCTGCCCCAGCTGTTCAGGGAAATCGAAACTGTTATGACCAGCCTGCAGCAGTCCTATGAAGTTATCTGTGTGGATGACGGCAGCAGGGACGGCAGCGCTGAGTATATTCATACTTTCAGCCTGGAACGGGAACACTACCGGCTGATCCGTTTTGACGGCAACTTTGGCCAGTCTGCTGCCCTGGCGGCAGGGTTCGAGGCCGCTGCCGGAGAGTTTATCATCACCATGGACAGCGATTTGCAAAATGACCCGGGTGATATTTCGAAAATGGTGCCCCATCTTGAAAATTATGATATGGTCACCGGGTGGCGCAAGACCCGCCGGGATACCTGGCTCAAACGAGTCTCTTCAAAAATTGCCAACGGCATACGTAACAGCCTCAGCCGGGAGACGATTCAAGACACAGGCTGCTCCCTGAAGATCATGCGGGCTTCCTGCCTGAAAAGAATTAAAATGTACAGGGGTATGCACCGCTTTCTCCCGACCCTCATGAAAATGGAGGGAGCCTCTGTCGTCGAAATCCCCGTCAGTCACCGCTCCCGCATAGCCGGCAGTTCTCATTACGGGACCTGGGACAGGGCTTTCAGCGGGCTGCGGGACCTCCTGGCCGTGCGCTGGATGCAGGATCGCTTCATTCATTACAAAATTAAGGAAGACTAAAATGGATCTTTCACCTGTCAGGATGAATAATTACTGGCTCGTTGTCGGCCTGATCGGCCAGTTGTGTTTTTCGATGCGTTTTCTGCTCCAGTGGATCTATTCCGAAAAACAGAAGCGGTCGGTCATACCCCTTTCTTTCTGGATTTTCAGCATCGCCGGCGCGACCATTTTACTCAGTTATGCCATCCACCGCCGGGATCCGGTCTTTATTCTGGGGCAATCCTTTGGATTTCTGGTGTATTTCCGCAATCTCATTCTCATCAGGAGAACCCGCCGGCAGGTTCAATGAACCGTTTTGTCATCCTCTTCCTGATAGCTCTGGCTGTGCTGACGCTGAGACTCGGCAGCACTTCCTATCTTGAATCCAGCGAAGCCCGCTATGCCGAAATCTCCCGGGAAATGTCCCTCACTAACGACTGGGTTACACCGCGGTTGATGGAGATCAAGCATTTTCACAAACCCCCCCTGACTTACTGGGTCACTGCCCTGGCGTTTGACATTTTCGGCGTCAATGATCTTTCCGGCAAACTGTTTCTCGTACTCGCCGCCCTGGGAACACTTTTTTTCACCTTCAAACTGAGCCGGCTGCTGTTCCCGAAGTCACCTGAAACTGCCCTGTGGAGTTTCCTGATCCTGCTGACCTCTCCCTTGTTTTTGATCCAGAGCAGAGCCCTCACAACAGATATTTACCTCACTTTTTTCACAACCGGAGCCATCTATTTTCACTGGAAGAACCATTTGCGGAAATTTTCAGGTCTGGCTGCCGCCCTCACCGGGCTCTTTCTCGGGCTGGCCTTTTTGACGAAAGGTCCCATCCCTTTTATTTTTTCCCTGCTGCCCTATATCGGTTATCAACTCACTGCGGCAGGGCGTTTTCGGATTTCACGGCGCGGGTTTTTCACGGGCTTGCTGGTATTTTTGCTGACGGTGCTGCCCTGGTTTGTTTTGGTCATCCTTCGCAATCCCGGGCTGCTCCGGTATTTCCTCGTCTTTCAGACCCTTGACCGTTATGCATCCGAGGTGCACCACCGCGGAGGACCGGTTTATTATTACCTCGGTATCCTGCTGGCCGGGATGCTGTTCTGGTTCACGGCATATTTCCCCGCAGTAATTAAAAAAATTAGAAACTGGCGCAGTACACGCCGGGACCGCATCCACCTGCTGCTGTTACTTTATACCCTGCTGCCCCTGATCTTCTTTTCATTTTCGGGCAGTAAGCTGCCGGCTTATATCCTGCCGGCGCTCCCCTTCTTCAGTCTGTTTTTGGCAGATTGGTTCAGTGCCTGGGACCGTCAACGGCATACTGGTGTTCAGTGGTTTAATGCTGCACTGGCGCTGGTGCTTCCGCTAACCTTGATTTCGGGAGCAGTTCCATCCCTGCCGGCCGGTCTTATTGCCCGCAAAGGATTATTCTACTGGCTGCTCATACCGGCACTGCTTATGGCGATTCCGGCGCTGCAGAGCAGACTGAAAAAATCGGTTGTCGGACTCACCTACGCCGGGTATAATCTCATCCTCTTTTATGCTCTGTTGGCAATTCTTCCCCATCTTGAAGGAGAGACCAAAAATTTTGAGCCCATTGCCAGGAGCATTAACGCCCGGTGGAGTGAACCGGCTCTCATCGCCGCCTATCATCTCAGACTGCCGTCGCTGGAGTTTTACACCGGCCGCAGAATCCTGCATATCCGCCATGATCGTGAACTGCAGTTTGAAACGGCAGAATCCCTCCGGGAAATACAGCCCTGGCTAAGTGAAGATCCCGAAGAACTCGCACGGATTTTGAAGTCGGATTCACTCATCTTTGCGGTGATCAGCCGCCGTGACTGGCGCTGCTATCTAAAAGGCCATCCGAATTTGCCGGCCATCGTTGATACTTTGCACATGAACTCCCGTTTTCTGCTTTTGCAGAACTGATCACGGCATAAGACGGTGGCGCAGCATCACAGAATAAAATTTTCTTTTGGATATACCGCCGGCATCCTCACTGGAATTCTGCTGACGGCCCTCGTTCTACTGGCTCACCGCTTTTCGAAGGATGAGACTCCGCCGGCCGGCCGCATCTGCATCATCATAGATGACTTCGGGAATGCGCTGGATGAAACGACACTGGGATTTTTCACTCTTGAGACCCCCATCACCGCAGCTGTCCTGCCGGGAAAACCTTATTCCCGGCAGATCGGACAAATCGCTGACAGTCTGGGATACGAAGTCATGGTGCACATGCCCATGGAGCCCTACGATGCTGCTGAAGAGGATTCCAGCGGTTATTTGCTAACCGACCGGCTGAATGCTGCAGAGGTGGACTCGCGCGTTGCCGCAGCTTTTACCGAACTGCCCATGGCAGCCGGGATGAATAATCATCAGGGCTCAAAAGCCACAACGAGTTTACAGCTCATGAAAGACCTGGCCAGGATTCTTGAAAAGCGCCGGAAATACTTCATCGACAGCTTCACCAATCCGGAAAGCCGGGCGTTTCTGACAATGCATCGTTTCGGCGTAAAGACGGAAGTTCGCCAGCTCTTTCTCGATAATCAGCCGGACCGTGAACATATTACGGCACAGCTGGACAGCCTGGCGCTTTTGTCACGGGATCGCGGTACCGTCATCGGTATCGGCCATGCAACCAAGGCGGCAACCCTGGAAGTACTGCGGGAAGAACTCCCGGGATTACAGTCCGCCGGGTATCAGTTTCTGAGAGCCTCGGAAGTTGTCAAATAAAATATCGCGGCCGGTTGATTGGGGAATGGAATGCTATTCCTGCAAACAGGTGATGTTACTTATCAGTGTGTCCGGTTTTTGTTGCAACATCACTTTTTATAAAGCTGAAGAAATAACAATATCTATCTTTTTAAAGCCCTTATTTCGATAGGGAATGAGCTCTTGATATTCAGGGCTTGCAAAAAGGTTTTCAATAGTTTCTGTCGAGTCGAAGTTCATTACCAGCAGCATGCCAAATGTTACATTTCCTGCAAGGGCTTTATTTGTTTTTCCCCTATAGACCATTGATCCTCCATGGCTCATCAATATTGGCCCGACTCGTTTTAAGTAAGTTTGCATGTCGTCCATCGCTTCAGGATTGGGAATCGCAGTTACTACTAAGGTTGCTTTTGTATCGGACATAATGATCTCCTTTATGAATGTCTAGTGGTGAATAATGTCATTGCTTCATCTGCTTAGCTAAAACAAATGCTTGTCTTCAAGAATATCAGCAGGGACTTCGTGAAAATTTAACTAATTATTATTATTTATTCTTACAATAATGAGAGGGTTCTTTGCAAAGATTTTCATAATCCTTCGCATGGGAATCGTTCACCATTGGCTTTTTAATTTTAGCAAACATGAGCCCCTCGCGGAAAAGGTTTGTTCTGCCAAATATCTTTTTGTCTGTACTTCAACAAGCTGCGAAAGCCGCACAATGACAAAATTTACGAAATTTTAATTTGCCGGTATGCTCCTGCCTGAAGAGTATATCAGTCGGCGTCGCACTACCGGTTTCGGTGACCCATCCAGGTCATAAAGACACCGAACATCAGGACTGCCGCGAAGCCCGTCGAAAAGTCTGCAATCGCTCAATCTTTTCGTCCTGCCTGTTTCTCTCTGTATCGAGTAAGTGCTTCATCCAGAGAACTCTTAAAGGCTTCAGGGTCATCCGGTGTGAAGAGCAGCCGTCGGATATTCCCCTCGCTCTTGTCAAGCACGACGTGTTCCAGGAAATTGGCCCAATCCAGCTTCAGGGCCGGCCGGAAGTTCTTCAGGTGCAGGTCTCCTTTGAGGAGTCCCTTGATCTCGGACTCTGAAACATCGGCTCGCTCGATGTGGTCGAAAGGAACGGTCATCCGCCCGAACAGTGTGTCAAACTCCATGCGATTGTCGTAGATGCGGTACTCTTGCCAGAGGCTCCTGACAGTACTCCCGGATGTGTAGATTGGTGTATCTCTCATTTGATTGATTCCTTTCAGATGTTCCGTTTTCCTCACCGGCGCCTATCGGCCCCGAGATCAGCCGCCGCACGGATGATACGACGGGTGATACTGGAAGAGTCACCCTCCGAACATGACGCAGCCTTGAAAATAGCCACGATGCGCGGTCGTCGGCAGTGAGTTGTTAGGCGGAGTATTTCGCCTGTTTTGGCTGCATCTTCATCGGCTTGTCTTTTGCCTTTGCAATGCCAGTGCTTTCTCTAATTCTGGATGCAGCTGCCATCGCCCATCCGCATATATCTGCTTATCCCATGGGAAAACTACCAGCGCATCTGTCACCAACGATACTACATCTGGCGTTGGACTTGCCCAACTATGGCTGATTAAACAGGTCGTTACAACCCGTGCAGCCCCAGTCTCCATAACACAACCAGCCACGAGTGCCAGGGTTTCTCCCGTGTCTGCAATCTCGTCCACCACGGCAACCACTTTGCCACTGACTTCCGAAGACACGCCGACCTTCCAAACCGGGTGGTCAAAAGTTACCCGGTCGTTTACTCGGCGAGTCACTCGTACCGGATACAATTCACAGCGGAGAGCACAAGCAACAACGGCAGCAGGAAATAGTCCGGCCCGAGCAACACCGACAATAGCTTCAATGCCTGTGTTTGAAAGTTTCTCAGCGAGGGCGGCCGAGAGCTGTGCGAACCGCTCCCAGCTGATCTCCTCGACTCCTTGTCTTTGCGAATAGTTATAGCTCTGCATCACGGCCTATCCAAACCTCTTTGAAAAGCCCTCCAAACCTTTGAATGCAATAGCGCCGCCCAACGTGAACTATGTTTTGCTGCGGGAACATCCGGCTTTTGACGGACAGGCATCTGGACTAAATTCTCCTGATAACTATGGTTAAATCTAAACAAAAGGAGATTTCTCATGTCATACAAATACCTGCAGCGAAAGCAAGAAACCCTTTCCGGTAAGATAGTGATTGGCATCGACCCGTCAAAGAACTCGCATCAGGCCGTGATTCCGGGTACTGACAGAATGCAGATAGGCTTCTTTCAAATTTCATGAAATTTCTCTTGGGACTATAGCAAGCAGCCAAAGCTCACAGGCGTGATGAGTTTTACTTTCATAAATTTTATTTAACAAATCCACGTTCATTTTACCTCCAAAACTCTAAATTCATGCTACCAGCCCCACACGTCCGGTGCAGCGAATTGTTATGTTTAATATTTTTTAATAACATTCTCAACATTTGATAATGGAGTGGCAATTGCATTGATATACTGTGCATTCGAATCTCGATTA
>JAADGM010000132.1 GCA_013152375.1 FCB group bacterium
CTGTCGGGAAATATGGACCAACCCAACTCTAGCGGTCCCAGAATGCTGTTATATTTAATGGACACATCTCCCCCAATTGTCCATCCGTCCGGTTCACCGAATATCTGATTTTCCAGATAAGTATTATAGGATCGAACAACCAGAAATAGATCATCTCTGAAAAGGGTTCGTGACAGATCCATCGTGATACCATATGACGTATATGCCAGATTTTCGATGGCATGGGATCTGGTAAATGCCAAAGGAAGGGCCCTCATCAAGGTGTACTCCAGCGGGGCGGGGTCAGAGGTAGACTGATAGTGCGCGACCATCCCAAAATGGTATTTCCCCGTCAATGGGAATCCCATCTTCACCAGTCCTTCAAGGTTGTAGAAAGAGGTGGATTTCCAGATTCCGGTGGTTACTCCCATCTGGAACGTCCAACCGTCTGTATGAGGGGTGTTCCGGCGTAAGTGGTTCAGTTCATACCGTAATTTCAGCTCGGGAAATAATATCTTCCCGTAATCCAGTCCCAAATCCTGGTCCAGGTTCACCCAGCGATTAGCGTGGATATTAGCCGTGGCAACGATCTGTTGGTCCCAGCTTAACAGCAGGTGTGGAGAGAACCCGGCGCCAATTCGATATAGGTATAAATATTTGATACTGGTAAAGTGTTGGTAATCCTGATAATTCCCAAAGATATTCAGTTTCCATATCAGATGGGAACGATCTACCGCTTGTGGGTGAATAAATTTGTTGGGTGACAGGATAAATTCCATGCTGCCCCGGGTGTTACCTATACCCACCTTTGACCGCAGTGAATATCTCCGATCTGAAAAACGGTAATCCCAGTCTCCGGAGAGATTGAATCCGTCCACACTGTTGATCTTCACTTCGGGAATCATCTGCATTTTGGCCTTATGCCGGATAATGAACTTCAAGGTATGGTCGTTATCCACCAACATGGGTATAATGAGATCATACACATTGGTGGCGTACAGTGCGTTGATGATGGAACTGATTTTCCGAGTTGAATAGTTAAAGGGCACATCGATCTCATACATACCACTGATGAGTTGACCCGTCTTCAGATTTTCCCATTGAATACTCTGGATGCTCACATTGTCAAGTGCGGTCTGAACCTGTTGCTGCCGAACTGACACCTCTTCCATATCACGCTTCCGGTTCATTTTCCCAACAATTCGGTCCGCTGCTTCCAATCCCGCCTGATACCCTCTTTCAATCAGCGCTTGCCCTTCAGCAAAATTAAAGAGATTGTATCCCCGTGTATCCACATTGATGAAATAATCCCAACCGGTCACATTTGATGAATCACTGAAGGAAAACATGACACCACTAAAAAAATCGAAAACATCAAAGATATCGTTCATGTTTTCCACCGATGGCGGTACATCATCCACATTTACAGCGATCACATAATCAGCACCCAGGTCCCTGGCAACATCAGTAGGCATGGTATTGTATATCCCGCCATCCATGAAAATAGTACCATCTTTCATAATGGCTGGATAAATCATGGGGATAGACATGGATATTCTTAATGCTTCTGCCAGAGAACCCGAATCAAGGACAACGGGAACCTGCTTCACCATATCTGCGCCAATGGCTCTGAAAGGAATAAACAAGGAATCAAAATCGGACTGCGCCAGATAATTCGCCGGCGCCGTGAGCAAAAACAAATCGCGCCATATGAGTTGGTCATTTAACAGCCCGGGCGGTCCACTAATCCTGCCATCAGACCTGCGGAATGAGAAGTTTCCATAAGATTTGTCATTCCTCTGCCAAACGGGGATATCACCTAGTTCATTTCTACCAAGAAATAACTCCATGATGGTTCCGTCATTCGCCATAGTCTCCAATTGCTCCACCATAATACCGGAGGAATACAATCCACCGACTAAAGCACCTGCACTGGTCCCCACGATGAGGTCGATAGGGATTTGTCGCTCCTCCAACGCTTTCAGTACACCAATGTGAGCCAATCCCTGTGCCCCGCCTCCGCTGAGAACCAAGGCTACTTTCTCCTGACTGTGGAGTAGATTTGTTCCACTTAACAGAATCAGACTACCGAAAAGTATCCGGAAGATTGTCCCTTTTGCACCTGAATAAAAATGGAAATGGTTGAATGGTCCTATCATTTTGCTCACCCCATCGGTCATTGTTTTGGTGATGAGGATTAAAAGCTGTATTTGACCTTCACATAGACCATATCATTGTCCGCATAATACCCGAAAAGCCCCGGGTCGCTGCTGTCTGCATCACCGGTAAAAATGTTCGCGCCTGCAAGTATTTCAAATCCGTCTGCAAAATCATAGGTAAGACTTGGGCGGATGAGGGCATCCTGATGATTCAATCCCACATATCCAAATAATTGGAGGGTCAGCGTATCCTTTAAATACGTCCGGTTTGCCAGGAATGTGACGGTGTTGTCAAGCCTGTCATCTACGATGACGTCTTTGTAGTTGAAAATTGCCCGTTGTATAAACTGGAAACTCAACCATGTGCTGCCCACAGAGAGATCCGTCCCGATCAAATAGTGCAGATAATCTTTTTCGAGCAGGTCCGTTGGTAAACCGGTATTGTTATTTGCCATGAATTTTTTCCCCTGATAGTAGGCTCCCTCTGCCCGGAAAATTATTCCATTCCATTCGGAACTGAAGCTGCCTCCTGCCAGGGTCAGTCGGTGATGTTCAGGAGTCAGTTGAAGGGCTGCCGGCAGGGGGTCTTCGCCCTCCATAATGGGTGTGATGTGCAATGTGGGGTCATCATCCCACATAATTCCGGCCATAACTTCAAAATCCAGCAGCGATGACATTCCCGAGTATTTGATAAATCCCTCACTGTTCTTCAGTCTCGCCGGGACCTCAATTCGGGAATCATCGATCACTACCGGCAGGGTAAAGGACGGCACCCGTGACCAGATAGAGGAAGCATCGGGCATAATTGTGGGAGTAAAGGTCGGAATCCAGACAAGTTCAAGGGTTTGTTCTCCCCTGTAATAATCCGCCTTGAGCGATGTGACGCCCATTCGGATCTCATCGAAATCTCTCAGCAGAAATTCATTCAGGTCTTTTGGGGAAACGATATCCGTAATGAATACACCATCTGCCTTGCCCCAGATGATCTGCTGCTTTCCAATCCGCAGGTCCATATTGTCAAAGTAGATATCCATGTAGGTCTCGCGCAGTCCCAGCTCCATTTCCTGTTGCGGATATTGGTAGAGATAGGGATTTGCATAGAAGGCGACGTTCCCGGCGGTGTGATTGAAACGCAGATCCAGCGTGTTCTGGTTGATGGCATAATCATAATTGCCGTCGGTTAGTACGCCGAGATAATTCCGGACATATCCGTTAATGTCAATTCCCTGTCCCATGATCACCACTGAGGCCAGTAGCAAAAAGGTTAATCTTCGGGTTATGCTCATTTTTTCATTCCTCTTTTCATGATCCGTTCGGTGAAAATATTATCGGGAATTCCGGTATTGATCTTCACGTCTTTCAATTTCATCACGGTCAGCTGGTTTTTCTGAACATTTTCCATTTTCACATTCGTCAGTACGACGACATCCCCGAAAGTTTTCTGTTCGTTCACGGTCAGTATTTTTAAAAGTTCGCCGTCTTCATCATAAAATTCCTTTCTAAGTCCGATCCATGAAGCTTTAACCACCCAGGTAATAGTGCGTGAATACATGTAATCTTTGTCTTTGGGGATACTTTCCACCACATAGGTATCGATGCCATCTACCTTTTCTTCACGGAGAAGTTTGTGAAGGTCTTCATCCGGATGCCGGTCGCCCAGATCATCATAAGTGAAGTCGGAGCCCATGAAATAATCACTCCTGCTGTCACTGGAAATACGTTTCACCTTCTTCAGTGCCGGCAGATATATCCACTGGTCATCGCTCTTCGAGGCTTCATCATAACTCCAGTTCATGAAAGCAGTATTTTTTACGTCGGCAGGAGCCTGAAAAAACATGATCTTTTTTTCTACATCCCCGAAGTCCTTGATATACTGTTTGATCTCTCTCACCCGCTGGTTTCCTCTGGAGTTTTCAATGACCATGGTGAGATTGGCGGTCATATCCTCCCCGGTGGGCCGGTCATAGACCTTCCTGATCACTTCAGAACCGGTTATTTCCCCGGCGAAAATGAACCCTGTCAAAATACTGATGGTAATGAACGTTGTAATTGATTTCATTATGAACTCCTCTTGCTATTTACTTTTTTGCTGCCGGAATTACCGGCAAACAGTTTTTTCTTTTCGATGACCAGCACCATCACCGTGACGGTACCCAGAAAACTGGTGAACATATTCAGCGAAACCAGGAACCCCAGTTCGCGGTTCGGCGGAAATACTGAGAATAACAGCACCAGGAAGCCCGCAATTACCACCGCTGCGTTGAATACGATGGCCCTGCCGCTGTGGTGCATGGTTCGCTGTATGGACAATTCCATATCATTGGTTAAAGCCATATTTTCCCGATATCGGTCGATGAAGTGGACCGCATAGTCGATACCGATACCGATGGATATACTGGACATGAGAGCTGTGGTAGTACTCAGAGGAATACCGAGAAGCCCCATGACGCCGAAACTGATGGCGGCGGTTATAATGATTGGGATGGTGCCGGTAATACCGGCCATGACGCTTTTGAACATGAAACTGAGCAGTACAACCACGATGAGCAAAGACAGAATAAGGCTGGCGATCTGCCCTTCCAGAATGAGGTCGGTAAACACGAGCGCTTTATAGCCCGAGCCGGCAAAATTCATTTCTACAGCGTTATCCGCAAATTTCTTTCGGTATTTTTCGATATGGTCCAGCGCCTGATTGATACTCTTGGAATCATCGCTTTTCAGCTGAAAGGTCACATTCAGTTTGCTGTAGTCATAATCCGTCACCTGCCAGAGATTTTCAGGATCGCCGGACATTTCATAGAGCAGGAGATATTGGGCCACAAGGTCGGATGATGAGGGGATGGTGTTAAAGGTCTCATCATCGGCATGCATCACTTTATTCATCCGTTTCAGGTAGTCCGTTAACCCGAAAGAACTGCCGACTACGGGAAGGGTCTCTACGTCGGTCGTCATCTCATCAACCAGTGTCAGCAGTTGCGGACCCTTGAAAGCATCTCCGGTTTTGGATTCTAAAATGAGGTTCAGGGTGGACGTACCTCCGAAGTGTTCATTGATGAACTGATCTGTAAGCACGATCTCACTGTCCCGTTCGAATTTATCAAGAAAGCTGGAGTTGATCCATACTTTCGTCGTTCCATAAAGAGATACGGCGAGAATGATGACGGTCAGTCCCAATGTCAAGCTTTTGTATTTCAGCAGACCTTTGGCAAACTTGTGAGAGAATTCATCGGCAGCTCCACCCTCACCGGCTGGGGTTTTTATCTTACGGCCTTTCGGAAGCCCGAACAACATAACTCCGGAAGGAATGAGCAGCAGTGAAAACAACATGGCCGTCAGAACCCCAAAGGCGGTAAAGACACCGAAGTATTTAATGGGGTACACCTGCGAGGTGAGCAGTGAGATGAATCCTACCGCTGTTGTGACGGATGTCATGACGACGGGTTTCCACATTTCCTTCAACATGTCTTGCGTGGCTTCCCGCCTGGTGGCATTCGGATTGGCAGCTAAAAACAAATCCAGATGACTGAAGAGGTGGATTCCATCTGCAACGCCGATGGCAATGAGCATCACCGGAATGGTGGTGAAAACCGCATAGATGGGGATATTCACTACTGCCAGCAGGCCGAATGTCCAGATTGTGCTGAAGAGAACCACGGCCATGGTCAGGAGCATATTTTTAACGCTGCGGAGGAGGATGAGGAGAATCAGGATGATCACGCCGATGACCACCGGTACCATTCGTTTCATGTCTGCGGGTCCCAGCTCGGCCATGGTACCTTCCACAATTGGGCGTCCGGCAACATATACGGTTTCCGGTCCTTCATATGATTTCCCCAGTTCCAGGATCTGTTCATAAAATTCCTGTGAGAACACATCATCATCAATACGGGCAATCACGACGGATACTGTCTCATCCTCGGATACCAGGCGGCCGAATACCATTTCATTGCTCCGTACTTTCTCTCTTATAGCATCCAGTTTTTCGGGGGTGTCAGGGACGCGTTTATAAAACGCTTTCACATCCATGCCGTCTTCAGTGCCCATGATATTGTCTGCGGTATAGAGCGAGGTTACATCCTGTTTTTCGATCTTTTCCATTTTCTGCAGATCTTTTGTAAGGCGTTTAATTTTGGTCAGGGTGCCTGTATTGTAGATCCCGTCCGGGTTTTGAATAGCGATGATGATACCGTCTTTGATATCAAACCATTCCGCCGCCTGATCGCTGTAAATAAATGCCGGATGATCCTGGGGCATATATTTGTCCAGATCTGTTTCCATCCGTGTATTATCCTTCATTTTAAGGACAAAGAAAACCGTTATTCCCAGGGTGATGATCAGGATGGGAAGAGGATATTTCAGTAATTTTACAAGTAGTTTTAGCATATTATTCCTTACTAGTTAATGTTAACTAACTTTACAGTTAAAAATATTTTAGGGTTTTAAGACGATTTCCAGAGAATTGAGCAGTTCTTCAGCTTCGCCGGTCAGATCGAATTCAAATTTAGTGAGGTGCCATTTGCTAACCAGAAACCGAAAACTGCCGATGATCATGTTAGATAGCTGGCGGGCGCTGATATCCGAGCGAATTTCTCCCATCGCCCGTCCCTTTTCGATAATGGCAATGAGTTTGTCCTGGTTCCTTTTCACCATCTTGCGGACGGGAGTGGCCAGCAGACTGTTGTTGTTGAAAATTTCTTCAGAAAAGATAATTGCGGTGAGGGAGGGGTTCTTGACAAAACGATCTGTCAGACCGTGAAACATTGCGTTGATCGCATCAAAGGTAGAATTTTTTTCTGACTCCGCCGCTGTGTTATCACTTGTGGAGTCTTTCAGCAGGGAGATAATGCCCAGTATGATATCATTTTTATTTTCGAAATGACGGTATATTGCGGGCTCGGAAATGCCGATAGCCCGTGAGATATTTTTAATGGTCAGCCCCTGGATGCCCTTCTGAGCGATCAGCTGGACGGAAGCCTGGATGATCTGTTTTTGTCTGTCGGTGTAATCTATCAAATTCATGGTATCTCGTTAATGTTAGTTAATAATCACTAACACAATTTACACCTGTCGAATTTCGGGAAACAAGTTATTTTTACTTTTTTCATTTTCTTCTACGGCATATGCGGAAACAGAGCCGGGCCGGGAGAATGAGACTGAGTCATTAAACAGAAATGTTAACAGGCTTTAGCCCGAATTAGCCGTAGCAGTCTGAGCGGATCATTCAGCACCTGGGATGGGCGGTTGCGGTACATTCCCGAAAACTGCTAAACTCCCTGCGGGAATCGACATTACTTTTGAGACCGATCGTCGCGGTTAAGGCGCTGCTGTTATT
>JAADGM010000115.1 GCA_013152375.1 FCB group bacterium
TCAGGTGAGTCAAACGTGCAGAGTTCAGGTTTGGGCGGTTTGGGGTTCTGCACGAATAATGGTATCTGACCTCACCCTAACCCTCTCCTCAACAGGAGAGGGAAGCCTGCGGCGAAGTGAATACGAAATTGAGCTGATTAAGCAGCATCTTTCTGTAAAACTGTAAATCAATGCGGGCCCAAAATGTATGAAAATTAGATATTGTATTTCTAATCTGCATAGCATTAGTCTGTACGATGATAAAAAAATTTGGTAATGCAAACTGCTTTCCGCAAAATTGAATAATAAAAGTGAAGTTCAGGATTTTCTACATTAAGCTGAATGATAAAAAAGGAGAATCGCATGGACCCCACGGGAGAAGAAACGACGCATTTTGAAATACTTGAAACATTAATTGAAGGCGGTCAGGCAGTTCCTGCAACTTTTCACCTTTCAAGGATTTCCCGTGGATGTCCCCGATAATGTGACGACAACAGCCCCGGGCATCCTCATCCCCCGGGCGAAGTGAAGACGAAATTGAGCTGGTGCGCGTAATTGGTGATTCGGATGATATCCGATTTGAAACTGGCGGACAGGTTCAGTGAATAGCGGTATTCGATACTGAAAAAGCCCAGCATCAGGCCCAGACCATAATCCAGCCCCGGGTCAAAGCGGTGAAAACTATCCGCATAGACTGTCTCTTCGACTAACGTCGGTGAAATCCCCAGAGGCATGATATGCCGGCTGATCTGATAATCAAGACGGGGACCCAGCAGGGCATAGATGCCCCAGTGGCGCTGCCGGCTCTCGATCTTCAGCGGGGCTGACAGACTTAAATAGTTGCCGTAGCCCTGCACATAAAAGCGATCGAGAATAGCGCCGTTCACGTCCCGAATGATTAAATCTCCACCGATCCCTTTCTGGATGAAATAGAGATTTGCGGCCAGACCCGTTGACGGAGATAACCGGGCGACGTCAAAGCCCAGACCCAGGATGTAACTGCGGTGATAATGGGCCTCATATCTGACCTGATGCTGTGGATCATGAAGATCCTCCGAAGTCCAGGCCTGTCCGACACGCAGCTCAAAAGCGAGACTGAACTGCCCTGCGACCGCAAGAAGCAGGAGGATTAAGAGGCCTTTTCTCCCATCTTTAAGTGATTGCCCCGGAGTGCTTTTACCATGCTTCGAATGAGATTTGGTGTCCATTTACGCGATAAATTTATTGCTTTCTGCGACAAGCTATCAACTCACACCACCTCCTCCACCTCACGGAGGGCGGAGAGGACAGGTACTCCCGCCCGGGCCAGCCGTGCAGGGCTCTGATGTCCGCCGGGGATCAGCACGCAGTCACAGCCCAGAGACGCTGCCACTTCCGCATCGTGCAGTGTATCGCCCACAAAGAGAACCTCCGCCGGTGTGCAGGGCAGTGCGGCCATCCAGGCCTGTCCCCGCTTTACTTTGCTGTAGGCATAGTGATTATCCAATCCGATAATGCCGGTGAAAAAACTGCGGATCTCCCTGTGATCAATGAGTTCGTCCAGGGTCTCCTGCTGTTGGGCCGACAGCAGGGATTGGGTCAGTCCCCGGTCCACCATAACCTGGAGGATCTCCCGGGCGCCCTCCTGCAGGCCGGGCAGATGATGCCGGGCATTGTACTCCCGGATGAACTCGGAACCGCTTATTTCAAATGGTTCCTGTTCGAAATCAAACCCCAGTTTGCGGTAATAATTGATGACCGGGAATTCGAAGATCTCCACATACCGTTCCCGCGTGAGGGGCGGCATGTTCCGCCTGGCCAGCACCTTGTTCATGGATTCCAGACAGAGCCAGGCATCATCGAAGAGGGTTCCGTTCCAGTCCCAGATGATATGGCGATAATCTGCAAACTTGGCCGGTGACGAGCTCACGTCCGCTGCCGTCCCGGCTTTCAATTTCTCGAGATGGTCACTTTCAGGGTGACTTCCTGCGCGCCGTTGGCAGGGACATCCACCAGCATCCGGGCGGTAGCGGCGTCCTTCTTCTCCCAGGGAATTGAACTGCTGCTGATCTCCCAGTCACCACTCAGGGATTCCAGCCACTCCACCGTCACCGGCTGGTCTTTTACATTTTTGAAGCGGGCGGTCATTTCATTGACATAATTCCGTCGGGAGACCTCGTAGCTTGTAATGGTAAAACTGGCCGTGACATCCATGGTTTTTCCGGTATTGATCTTAAAGTCACCCTCTTTCTGAATGATTGGCAGATGATCTGAGCCGACAAAAACAGGACCGTCTTTGGTCGTCTCCAAAACACGGACGGTTCCGGCGGGATGATTGAAGGCGCCCACATCAGCAGCGGAAAAAGTGATACGGGCAGTGACCGGAACGGGTTCGTCTGTTGAATTTCTTCCGCCATAGCCCAGCGAATGGGTGGCGTGATAGCTTTTGACAACCGGGACTTGTGCCGAGACATACCGAAACTGCTTCGTACTTCCGTGAGGCAGGGTCACCGGGTCCGGCAGTCTGAAGAGGGCATAATCTTCAGTTGAACCGATTTCATAAGCGGCTTTGGATTCCATAAAATCAGCTCCAACCGCATTTTGCCGTGCCATGGCCTTCAGTACGGGTCTGGGGGCACTTTCATTGAAATTCAGGTTTCCGGAAACCAGGGTCAGGTCCACACCGCTCCAATCCTGCCGGGTTCCATTGGTTACCGTGAACCAGCTCTCCAGCTCACCCCTGTTGTCATCGGTGACCGTCAGAGTGTAATCCGCTGACCAGCTCAGTCCCTGAGTGAGGTAACTGATCTCAATGTCGCCGTATTTGCTGCGCGTATTTCCGGTACAATTTAAATAGGGTAAATTGGAGAGGTCTGCAGGAATTTCATCAAACAGTATTTTGTAAGGAGGGTCCAGTACGAGTTGGCCGTCAATCCGGAAAATAGGAAACGAATCATTCGAAATGAGAAGTCCGGTGGTAGAATAGCCGATTGAGCCGTCTTCCGCATAATGCACCAGCCGCAGGGTGTTCCCGATATTGGCGTTCAGCAGATTCGTCTTTGTTACCGGACGTCTGACGACTTCTTTTGTGAGAATATCGATGGTTTCCGAATTCAGAGAAATGGATGGGGCTGAAATTTCTTTCGGCAGGTTATCCAGTGTGAACCGGACGAGGCCGGATCCGTCCAGCACCAAACTTCTGTGTTCATCCACGAAGGCCCAGCCCTGATTGTAAATTGTAATTTTTTTCGCCGGCAGCGCGGCTGCGAGAATGCCTGTACAGATTGACAGCAGAATGCCTGTATGTTTCATCATAATTCCTCCAAATTAAACAATTGTCCTTTTGAGTAATGCTGAAATGATTTTCCGCTCCCGTGGTGTCCACGAGAGTTCAATTCTAATCGCGAAGACCTCAAAAGATTCCAGAAAATCATCGGGCAGCTTCACCAAATCTTTTTCGGTAGTGAGGATCGCCCCGCAACCTGCAGTTCTGATCTCCTTTTCCAGTTTGTGCAGCACTTGTGCCGAGTACACCTGATGGTCCCTGAAAAACAGTACTCCCCCCGGCTGGATCCCCAGTTGTTCGGTCATTGCCGTAAAAGAGCCCGGGTCTCCGATGCCGCAGAAGGCAAAGGGGTTTACCGGCAGGTCCTGCACAGTTTGCAAATCACCTGCGGAATACCGGATGAGTTCCGGCTGCAATCCTGCCGTCACAGCCGGCGCGGTTGTAAACTGCGTCAGGCGGGAGTGAACATCAGGCAGTTTGTGATCCGTGGATTTCGTATAGACCAGAAGGGATGCCCGGCTTGCTCCGCTCAGCGGTTCCCGCAGTCTGCCTGATGGGATCAGGACGTAATGTTTGCCGGTCTCCCGGCTGTTGAAGAGCAGCAGGTCCAAATCCCGGGCTGCCCGGCGATGCTGAAACCCATCATCGAGAATGACGACATCAACCGGAAATTGCTCCAGCAATTTACGGATACCCCGAACCCTGTTACTGTCCACCACGATGGGAATATTTTTCAGCTGCCGGGCCAGCAGAAAGGGCTCGTCCCCGGCAGCGCTCACGTTTACCTGCAATTTCACACCATCATGCACCACCAGCATGTCCTTCGAACTGCGCCCATATCCGCGGCTTACAATCCCCGGCCGCAGGCCCTCACGCCTCAACTCTTCCGCCAGCCACTTCACCAGGGGTGTTTTCCCGGTGCCGCCGACAGTGAGATTGCCCACGGAAATTACTTGTCTGGAGAAGGTATAACTTTTCAGTAGCTGTCTGTCATAGAGCAGATTTCTGCAGCGGACAACGATACCGTACAGCCAGCTTAGCGGCCGGAGGAGTATGCTTAAGATCCTGAACACGATCGGTCGCATTCATCCTGATAGTTGTTGAGATAATCGGAAACGAGTCTGGATTCCTCATCGGCTTCTAAATCCCTGTCCAAAGGGATTTCCAGAGGCGCCCCTACAAGGATCTTCACTGTACCAAAAGGTTTGGGGATACGGAAATTATCCCAGGAGTTGAATTGCCAGTATTTTGTTGAAGCACCTGCAATGACGATGATCCGTGCCCGGTATTTCCGGGCCAGTTTTATGGAACCGGGTTTGGCGATGCGGGCCGGACCCTTGGGGCCGTCACTGGTAATCGCCACCATGTTGTCAGGACTGGTAAAAACCTGCTTCATTTTTTTCAAAACGGCCCGACTCCCCTTCGATGAGGACCCCCGGATAAGTTTGTAGCCCCAGCGCTTTACAATTTGTGCCATGATCTCACCGTCACCGTGCCGGCTGGCAACGGTCCATGGATGCAGTTTGGCGCGGTAGATCCAGTAGGCACCGTACACGACCCTACCATGCCAGGTAACCAGGAGTACCGGCACTCCTTCAGCCTGAGCCTTGCGGATGTGCTCCTCACCGCTGACTTCAAGTCGATTTAAACGGAAAAGGAGGGTGAGCAGGGTTTGTCCGAGATAGGACAAAATTTTATTTTTCATTCAGGAGTGCACCTCATCTGATGAATGTCGTTCAAGAATTGCAAGGGCCGCATTCACCGAAGCACCGGCCCCCCCCAGTGACTCCCGGACTTTTTTCAATTCGGCTTTCATGTCGGTGGAATATTCCTTGTCGGTAAGCTGGCGAATGACCTCTGCGGCAATTGCGTGGGGATCGGCCGCCTTTTGCAGAAATTCCGGGACGATCCTTTTACCGGCAAGCAGGTTGGCCATCGCTGCAAAGGGGACTTTTACCAGGCGGCGGGTTAGCCACCATGAGATGGGGGAAAGGCGGTAAACCACGGCCATGGGAGTACCGAAAATAGCACCTTCGAGTGTGGAAGTCCCCGAAGCCACAATTGCTGCATCCGCAGTCTCCAGAGCAAGGCGTGATTGTTTTCTCAGCACGATAATATCTTTCAGATCGTAGGATTTCAGCAGATCCTCACCCTGAAGATGCGGGGCAATCCCAAGTACAATTTGAACATCTGCAGCCTGTGCTTTTACCTGTCGGGCCACCTGTAAAAAAAGCGGGAGATGACGCTTAAGCTCCTGATGGCGGCTGCCCGGGAAAAGCGTCAGTACCGGCTTGTGGTTCTTCAAACCCAGGGTTTGACGCAGCTCGGCTTTCCCCCGGGGCGACCATTCGTCCAAAAAAGGATGACCCACAAACCGGGCCGTGATGCCCCTCTGTCGATACCAGTCCACTTCAAAGGGGAAAATAACCAGAAGCTGATCAACCGTTTTGCGGATGATCTCCACACGTTTTTCCTTCCATGCCCAGATCTGGGGACTGATGTAATAGGTGATGGGGATCTCAAATCGCCGGGCCACCATTTTAGCGATGCGCAAATTGAAACCGGGATAATCAATAAGAATAACCCTGTCCGGCGGATCGGCCTCCAAGTCACTGATGACCTTCCTTTTCACATCCCGGAAAAAATTCAGATGCTTCAGAATTTCCACAAACCCCATCACCGCCATCCGCTCAAGAGGCACCAGCGATGTAAGTCCGGCTCGTCTCATCTCCGGGCCGCCAATGCCTTTAAACCGGACCTCCGGGCATTTCTGCTTCAGAGCCTGCATCAGAAGTCCGCCATGCTGATCTCCCGAAGGTTCACCCGCTATGAGAAAAATATTCATCTAATTATTGAGCAGCTCTAACCGCCAACCGCCTGCCTGTCGATCATTTGCTGAATGTGAATGGCCACCTCCAATGCCTTTGCAGCCGAATAGCCGTTCACAAGGGGTTGAGCGGATTGCCGAATGGAGTCAATGAAATGGCGCAACTCCTGGTTCAATGCGTTTTCTTTAGGGATCTGCGGTTTGCGATAGACCACATATTTTTTGTTATTCCCGTCCAGGGGTTTTACCAGTTCGTCCGGACCCGGTGCAGGGGCCTGGTCAACAACCCGGTAAATTTCCGTAATCCTGTTCAGCAGGTCCACCGAAAAATAGGTTTTTTCCTGAAAAATTCGCAGTTTCCGCATTTTGTACATGGATATCCTGCTGGAAGTAATATTTGCGATGGCACCGTTTTCAAATTCAAGCCGGGCATTGGCAATATCCACGGACTCCGAGGCCACTTTCACCCCTGTCGCACTGATGCTGCAAACGGGAGACTGCACCAGTGACAGGATCAGATCGATATCATGGATCATAAGGTCGAGGATCACAGGAACATCAGTGCCCCGGTCCACAAAGGGCGCCAGCCGGTGAGCTTCAATAAAGCGCGGCGCCAGGGGCTGACCTGCCAGCACCCGGAAGGCGGGATTAAACTGTTCAATATGTCCGACCTGGATCAGCTTCTGCCTCTGATTCGCATTTTCCAGCAGTGTCTGTGCCTGTTCTATGGTCTGGGTAATGGGTTTTTCAATAAACAGGTGGCAGTTGTTTTCCAGGGCTTGCTGCCCCACCTCAAAATGGGTAAGAGTAGGCGTTACGATGTCGGCGGCATCGGAGGCCGCAAGCAGATCTGTCAGAGATCGATGGGCTATGACACCGTGTTCCCGGGCCATGGTCTCTGCCCGTTCGGTGGAGGTGTCGTACAGCCCCGTAATCTCAACGTCGGGAATGGTCTTTAACTGCTGCAGGTGAAAATTGCCGAGATGGCCTACGCCAATCACACCGATCTTAATAGGATTTGGATTTCTCATAAGGACAAAATTACCAACATTATCATTTACGGAAAAAAGGATTAAAGAGAGACCCGGGGGAATTGGTTGCCGGACAATGGACTATTTTAAAAAATAGGGCAATGCAGTTATCAGGCATGGCCCCATCCATTAACCCTGTACCTATAAATATCTCCTAACCATTTATTGAACCGGCAACCGCTATTCCGACAGTTCTATATTTGACAGCCAATCCAGGAAATTAGATGAATTATAAGCGATACCGGGTTTCAGCAGAATCTTGAATCAAAGACTCCCAAAAAGCCGAAAAGTGCTACCTCATGGCTGTTGAGAAAGAGCATCCAGGGAATGATGAGATAGAACTCTCACCCGAAGTAACCTTTTTGCATCATTACCTGTGAAATATTTATGTTGAATTTCAATGGCATCATCGTACATTCAGGTAGGGATTGAAAGAATAATCCTTTTTTTTGCAGCCATTTCATCACCAGCAGGCAGAATACTTTTTTACGAAAATTTGTCCCAGTTAAAATTTTTGTTATACACCATTTAGTGACTTATTGGCAATGGTCAGGTAGTTCTGTTCTACCCACGACAAAATGAACTGCACTCATAACAAACCGCTCACCTTAATTCAGAAAGGTAACAATGAAAAGTAGAAATCTGCAGAATGTTGTTCTAATGGTAATTGTTTTGTTAGCACTTGGCTTTAACGCTGATAGAAAACCAGACTCAACACCCCGGGCATCAACTCAAAAAGACATATCCACACGCTCAAACACCGCTCCTCCCCATACTATTATCCGCAAGCAAGACCTATCGGGGAAAACCGCTTCGATGCCTAAATCAAATCATGAAAGGACTATCACGCCCAATGGTGACCGCTCGATTATAATCCCCAAAGCCGACAGAAACCCCTCGGATCGGGGAATTACACATCACATCTCTGCTGCACAGGGACAGCCACGTGTCACGACTCAACTTCGCCGGACAAATTCATCCGCCGTTCCAGACCTGCAAAAAGACCCCCGACCATCGTCAGGAGTAATGCTCCATCCGCTGGAGAACCCGCTTTCCCCTTCCGTCAGGCCCACCGATTACCATCGTCAGATCATTCCCCGGAGGGATCAAAACTTCAGGACCCGCGGCACCAATCGCAGTCGATCAAATGACCTACCTGAAGAGACCTCTGTTGAGCCAAAGAACCAGCCCAATACCGCCGGTTCAGAGGTTATCAGAAGGGATGTGGTTCGATATTCGGAGGGGCCGGAAGCACTGATCAAAATCCTTGAGGCCAACGATTTACCTTATGAGTTGCAAAAAGAGGATGAATTCCTGCTTGAAGAAACTGCTCTCAGACGCCTCCATCAAATGCAAATCAATTTACAGATATTGGGCAGTAATTTCACACCTGCCCCCCAAGCCCATGAAACCAAATCATCTGAAAAATCAGCAGACCGTTCATTCTGGACAGACGAGAATGATCTAAATGTTCCGATTCCGGATAATACAGGTGGGGGCAGTGAGGGAGTAGCCTCCTTTCTTGATTGTCCTGATAGCGGGACGATCTGGAATGTAGAATATTCTATTTTGGTGAACCACGCATGGCCGGGAGATCTGGATATTTTTATAGATCATTTTTCAACCGAAGAATTGATTTGGGAACATAATTATTCTCTTGGCAGTGACGGCGGACTTGATGATGATGTTGAAACAGACAACGACATTTTTTATTCCTCAAGGTCAACTGCTGTATTCAATGGCATGGAGGCATCTGGTTGGTGGGGTTTGCGTTGTGTAGATTGGTATTTTGGTCTTGTTGGTGAAATTGACTGGTGGTCTATTACCGTATATTATGGCTGTGTAACGGCACCCTATCCTGATGACGATACCTGTTACCAAACGGTAATCGCTGATGACCCTTTCTGCTGCAATATATCCTGGGACGACGTCTGCGATGCCGAATACTGGGCTTGCTATGCGCCCACTTGTGTTGAAGCACCCTATCCTAATGACGATGCCTGTTACGAAAGTACGGTCCTTACAGATTCTAATTGTTGTTCAACTGATTGGGATGCATTGTGCCAATGTGAATACAGCGACTGTGCCGGCATCAGCGACCAAGACCCCCCCTATATTGCGAGTGCTGTACCTTCCGATATTATCGATGTGGATGGTAATGGATTTTACGAAAGCTGGGGTATCCTGGTTGATATCAATGCAAATTGCGGAGGGCTTGCACCTGGTCTGTTTATTGAAATCTCCACACCATATATTGCCAATGATCTGACTGTTGGCAACGGTCCATTTTCATTTGGCAACGAAGGGATGGACACCATTAATATGATTGGTTATCCTTACTGGACGAATATCTTTTATGATCTTGATACGCCCCAGGTGGTCACTTTCAGGATTTTTGTCTATAATGATTATGGCAGCTCGGAGTTGTTTATTGATATTCCTATTGATGAAGGCTGTGGTGCAGTTGCTCCTGATTACCCTTTGAGTCATATATATTGCTACTTCGACATCATCAACTCAGATAGCTACTGCTGTGATACTGAGTGGGATGCACAATGTCAGTGTGAACTAGACACATGTACAGGAGATGCCCCCCCCCTCGTTGTGACCTCTATTACTCCCAGCGGAATTGTGGACGAAAATTCCAATGGCTATTACGAAAATTGGAATTTTGAAGTGAACATTGACACCAACTGTCTGCCTGTAGATAATGTGTATATTAATGTTGGGGATAATGTTCACGGGGACTGGGGGGTATTTGGTCCATTTTCTTTCAGTGGAAACACGGATGCTGATAATGTTATTCTGTCCTTCTGGCAATCCTCTGATTATGGCTTTGTTTTGCCTCAGGATGTCAATTTCAACTTTGCTGTATCCCATAGCTTTTATTATCACTATGTAGATCTTACCGTTCCGGTAGATAGTTTCTGTGCAGATTCGCCCTATGCCGATGATGATGCCTGTTATCTGGATGTAATCAGCTCAGATAATTACTGTTGCGAGGGAATATGGGATAGCGTGTGTGAAAACGAATACTGGAATTGCCTGGCCCCCACCTGTGTTGAGGCCCCCTATCTCGCGGATGACTCCTGTTACTATAACACCGTGATGGATGATGCCTTTTGTTGTTCTACAGAGTGGGATACGGCCTGTCAGTGTGCCTATAATGCCTGCGCGGGAATCACTGACCAGGATGCACCGGTAATTGTTGATGCGGGAATTCTGGACTACACCGACATGGACGATAACGGATGGTATGAACAATGGAGTCTGTCTGTCAATCTTGCTGCCGGATGTGGGGTCCTTGCACCTTCAGTCCGGATAGAAATTAGCGCGCCCGATCTGGATTTGGGGTACTCCATCTTAGATGGTTTTTACGATGTCGGTCCAACGGGATTGCTTGCGTCCATTGTTTTGCCTTACGATTTTTCATCCCAGGCCTATGGTCTTGATACACCTCAAATAGTTACTGTAGAGCTCACGGCCTATAATGATTTTGGCAGTTCGGTTTTTCATGTGAATGTTCCGGTTGATATCGGCTGCAGTGTCGATCCCCCAACCCCTCCCCCCTTCGGTATACTTTGCAATATACAGACCCTTGTAGATGATACTTTTTGCTGCGATGAGACATGGGATCAAATTTGCGAGGAAGAGTTCTGGGATTGCTGGCTGATTCAAAATGTCTGCGTCGAGATGCCCTATCCGGCTGATGACGGGTGCTTCCAACAAGCCATGTCAGAAGATCCTCTCGGCTGCTGTGCCGACTGGTCTTCAAGTTGTCAAGCAGCCTATGACGGCTGTGTTGCCAGTCTCTGCAATGATATACCGGGGGATATCAATCAGGATGGATTTGTCAATGTCTCCGATATTGTCTATTTGGTGGGAATCATCCTTGAATCACTGCCGCCTGCCTCACCCTGCGAACTTTCGGTGGCCGATCTGATGGTCGATGGGACTTTAAATGTGATTGATATCGTTGCATTGGTGGACCTGATCCTCAATCCCAGATTGACCGACAGAGCATCCATCAGCAAAGCCCGTTTGTTTCAGGAAAATAACTCCCTTACAATACTGTCCGATGGGCAGATCGCCGGCCTTCAGCTGGAAACACAGGGTGACTATATCATTGCCGAGACTTATCTGCCGGAGGGTTGGCAGCTACAGCGCTCTGATAGGATTTTGTTGATCTTCAGTGCAGACGGGAGTCCTCTTGAAACAGATACACTCTTCTCCTATGACGGCACCCTAACCATCAGTGCCGGCATCGTTGCCGATTGGAATGGTAATGGTGTTTCAGCAGGAATCAACACTTTGATCAATGGCTATACCCTGCTGGGTACTTATCCAAATCCCTTCAATCCCAGCACGGACATTAGCTACAGTATTCCACAAAATTGTCAGGTTTCTATCACCGTGTTCGACATGCTGGGCAAGCTGGTGGAACAGCTCGTTGATGAGAGACAGTCGGCGGGGCTTCATCGCGTGCGTTGGGATGCAACAGACCAGCCCAGTGGTATTTATTTCATTAAAATGGAGACACCCGGCAACAGCGAAACACAACAGATTCTGCTGTTAAAATAGTAAGTCTCAATTCAGGACTTGCTCCTAAAGCAGAAAGCCCCGAACTACTCTCGGGGCTTTCTGCTTTATAGAGTATTAAATACGGGGGTGTACAGTATTGTGCGTAAACAGCATTTAAAGGTATTGTTCAATTCGTTCTTCAAAGATGATGGGGCATAAGAATTTTTGTGTAAATGGTCATCAAATAGCATAAACTAACCCCAACTTATCGGTGGGTGGCCGAATTAAAGAGAGACTGCGGGGAATTGGTTGCCGGCCAGGGGACGGAGTGTATCTGTTATTCTGTATCCTGATTGGGATCCAGTATTCTGCCGAGGAACAGAATACTGCCTGACTGGATATCCCGGATGAGGAAGAAAAAGGGGTGGTCTGCTTTGAAGCTTTTCATTTTGGGGATGCTTGTTTCAAATAAAACCCCTGTGGCAGCAGCAGCCTCGGCCCCTTCTTCATTTACTTCAATGAAGGCTTTGTGAAAAATGCCTTTGATAAAAAGAGATTTTGTCCCATCAATACCGGAGAAATCCGCACGATTGCCAAAGGCTCTGTGCACTCCAAGGGAGATCATCTGTTTCGTCATATTCAAGGTTCCCCAGGTAACCTTGAATCGGGGGAGATATATTTCAACAGTCTTTTGAGAGATACCGGAAAGCCATGTTTCGAGGTTTCCGGTCGATAAACGGTCTTCCAGATCGGGCAGTCCGCCGGGAGAATCAGGCAGAATGATTACCATGGATAATTCATTTCCCACGTAGGGTAATTCCAGTAATTTTGCTCCGTCAATCTTTGCATATCCAAAATTCCCTTCCTGATACATCATTGGGATTGTTGTTTTAGCTTTCCCCAATCTAAAAAAGTCAGCCTCCACTGTAAGCTCCGGATCAAATTGGCTCTCCCAATTTCCTTTGAAATAGATTGCATTGACCAAAATCATAGCGGTAGCAGGGTCTGGGGTCGCGGCTATCAGGTTCCGAATTTTGTTATTAGTTTGCTTTTCCACCCAGCTGTTGATGAGTGTACGGGCTTTTCCCGCGGCGTTTGCATAGTCCACAGGAGTGATTGAGATGTTGTAGTACCGTTTGGTAAGTTCAAGAAAATCTGTCCGTATTGCATAGTCTTTCTGTGGCCACATGGAGTTAGCAACTTTCAACTGTATATTACCTTTTTTTGCAATACTGTCAAACAGCGAGTCCAATACGGCAAAAGCGGCATTGGTAGCGTTACGGTCATCGGGATTAAAATGCAGAGCCTTTGCTAACTCTGCTGCGGTGAGACCCCTGGCGCCTGCATAAGTCATGGCCAGGGCGGAAGAAATGCTATAGGGTGAGAAGAAGATGTTGCCATTCTGCCCCCTTAGCTGTGAATACAAATCAAGGGCAAAGGCGGTATTACCCGTAACGGCAGACTTCGGCTCGAGCTCTTTCTGATCAGCTAAAATGACTGAAACTGATAACAAAAAAAAGAGAACAATTTTAATATTTTTCACGGCATGAACTCCTTTTAAAACCAGGGAATTTGATTCTGCTCAATTTGGCGTATACAATTTACAGCAGTGTGTGTATTTTCCAAAAAGAAAATCAAACTGCAGTACAGCCCCAAATGAACTACCCCGCCGCAAACGGCAGGGTAGTAATCAAATCATCTTGTCCGGCTTAGTCCGGCATTAGCCTGACTAAATTGATTTTATCTTTTTGATGCAGTCCAACAAAAGGGCATGCTCTGCAACCCTGCTTTCAGAACGGTAAAAAGCAGTTTACATCAGACTGATAAATCCCCACGGCAGTTGTATTATTTTTCAGACAGCGCGGCCTGGGCGGCGGCCAGTCTGGCAATAGGAACGCGATAGGGAGAGCAGCTCACATAGTCCAGTCCCGCTTTGTGGAAGAAATGAATGGAGGCCGGATCGCCGCCATGTTCTCCGCAGACACCAATTTTCAGTGTGGATTTTGTGTGGCGGCCCTTTTTGACACCCAATTCCACCAACGCACCAACACCCTGCTGATCAATGGATTGGAAGGGGTCGTGAGCCAGAATCCGTTCTTTCAGATATTTTGGCAGAAATCCACCGATATCATCCCGTGAAAAACCGAAAGTTGTCTGGGTGAGATCGTTGGTCCCGAATGAAAAAAACTGAGCCTCCCGGGCAATTTCGTCAGCAGTTACACAGGCCCGGGGCAGTTCGATCATGGTCCCCACCAGGTAGTCGAAGCGATAGCCTCTTTCTTCCTGAACTTCCTGCGCGATGCGGTTGACGATGGCCTTCTGGTCGGCCAGTTCTCTCACCGAACCAACTAAAGGGATCATCACTTCAGGAAAGGGTTTTTCTCCTTCGCTGATGAGGTCAACGGTGGCTTCAAAAATGGCTCTGGCCTGCATTTCTGTAATTTCAGGGTATGAAATTCCCAGCCGGCAGCCCCGATGCCCCAGCATGGGATTCAGTTCGTGCAGGCTGTTGATCCTCTTGTGCAGAACCTCTTCGGGTATCTGCAGTTCTAGGGACAGTTCGGTGATCTGATCGGGAGTCTGTGGCAGAAATTCATGGAGGGGCGGGTCCAGCAGTCGAATGGTCACCGGATTAGGCGCCATGGCTTTTAAAATTCCATAGAAATCAGCCTTCTGAAAAGGCAGGAGCTCCATAACGGCGGCCCGGCGGTCTGCGCTGCTGCCGGCGACAATCATTTTCCGCATGGCAAGGATCCGCCGGGGGTCGAAAAACATATGCTCCGTCCGGCAGAGGCCGATGCCTTCGGCGCCGAAGCTCCTGGCCAGGGCCGCGTCTGCCGGTGTATCTGCATTGGTGCGGATTCCCAGTCGGCGGATCTCATCTGCCCATTTCAGGAGTTGTGTAAAATAGCGGTTGCTCTCAAGGTCCGGATCGATCAGGTCCAGCTGGCCGGCATAGACCTCACCTTTCGTACCATTCAGGGATATCCAGTCGCCTTCGCCGTAGGTCTCATTCCCAATGGTCAATGTCTTTTTGGCGGCGTTGATGTTGAGGGCTGCACAGCCCACAATACAGCATTTTCCCCATCCCCGGGCAACCAGTGCGGCGTGGGATGTCATACCCCCCTTGGCTGTGAGGATCGCTTCAGCGGCGTGCATACCGTGAATATCCTCCGGGGACGTTTCCGCCCTCACCAGTACGACGGATTTACCCTCGTTTTTCCAGCGTTCGGCATCATCTGCGGTGAAGACGATCTGACCTGTGCCGCCGCCCGGTCCCGCTGGGAGTCCGGTAGCCAGCAATTTACCTGCTTTTTCTGCTGCAGGGTCGATCATGGGATGCATGATCTCATCCAGCTGTTCCGGCACCAGGCGGCTCACAGCCGTACTTCTGTCAATCATACCTTCGTCCACCATATCCACAGCCATTCGCAGAGCTGCCGTGCCGTTGCGTTTTCCTGTCCGGGTTTGCAGCATCCACAGGCGCCCTTCCTGAATTGTGAATTCGATATCCTGCATGTCACGATAATGCTGTTCCAGTTGTTCCTGGATGGAATTCAGCTGATCATACAGCCCGGGCATTGCCTCTTCCAGGCTGGCAAGATGCTCCGTATGAAGGGTCTTGTTAGCATTGTTCAGCGGATTGGGTGTGCGAATTCCGGCGACGACATCCTCTCCCTGGGCGTTGGGCAGCCATTCACCGTAAAACTGATTTTCACCCGTAGCAGGGTTCCTTGTAAAAGCAACTCCCGTTGCACAGTCATCCCCCATGTTCCCGAAAACCATTGCCTGTACGTTCACGGCAGTCCCCCACTCATCAGGAATATTTTCGATGCGGCGGTAATTCACGGCTCGTTTCCCCTTCCAGGATGTAAACACCGCATCGATACCGCCCCACAATTGGGCATAGGCATCATCGGGGAATTCAACTCCCAGTTTGGATTTTATGATTTTTTTGTAAGTGGTAACGAGCTGTTTCAGATCCGAAGCCGAAAGATCCGTATCAGATTCCGCACCCCGGTCTGCTTTCATCTGTGCCAGTTCTTTTTCAAGCAATTCGCGGATACCTTCACCTTCCCGGGGCTCAATCCCGGCTGCTTTTTCGATCACCACATCGGCATACATGGTGATCAGGCGGCGATAGGCGTCATATACAAAACGTTCATTCCCCGATTTTTTGATAAGGCCCTGCAATGTTTTTTCTGTAAGCCCGACATTCAGCACGGTCTCCATCATACCGGGCATGGATTGCCGTGCACCGGATCTCACCGAAACCAGCAGCGGGTTTTTGTCATCTCCGAATTTCTGTCCCATGACGGTTTCCATCTTTTTCAGGGCCTCCCTCACAGCTTTTTCAAGGCCTTCAGGGTATTTCTTATTTTTCATAAAAATAGTGCACACATCCGTCGTAATGGTGAATCCCGGGGGAACGGGGATCCCCAATGAGGTCATTTCGGCGAGATTTGCACCTTTTCCGCCCAATAGGTTTTTGTCTCCGGCCGAACCGTCAGCCTTGCCTGCGCCAAAGGAGTAAACATACTTCACAATTGATTCCTTCCAGTTATCCTGCAAATCAGTAACTATCTTTTGAGTGACTAGCTTAAATTTATTCTAAAATTGAGGGCGAAATTTACGGGATGGCTTACAGATTTCTAAAGTGATAATTGAGAAATATTACAATCGTGTTGAACCAGTGAACCTTAGTGCAGTTTATTCGGTCTGTCCGGTATCAGGAACACCTTACCGGAGAAAAATATCCGGTGCCTGCCCGGTAAAATATTCTAAATTGGTAATTGGCGGACTTCAGCGGATACCGCTAACTTTTCACCCAATTTTGAAAGGAAAAACATTGAAAATCGAGAGAATGAACAAAGGCAACTGGGGTAAAATCCGCGCTTTCTTAGACGTCCGAACCGACGATGGATTTGTGATCAAAGGGTTTAAACTGGTAGAAGGAATCAACGGCCTGTTCGTTGGCTTTCCCAGTCAGAAAGGGAGCGATGGTGAATATCATGACACTGTTTGGGCAGAGAAGGAAATTAAGGAAGCTCTGACTAAGCTGGCTATGAAAGAATATGGCGGTGACATTATGAACGGTGGTTATCAATCCGACCCCTATTCCAATACACCGCCGCCTGCTGCTCCTAACGGGGAGCCGGCACCTTTTTCTGACGATGATATCCCTTTTTAAGCCACGATTGTCCTATGGACATCGGGAAACAGCGGCAGATTGACCCCGGGTGGGAGTCATACCACCCGGTGGCATATATATTTTTCCGGCCCGCGTGCCCCTTATAAAATCGACTGAAAATATTATCAATCCCTGTAAATTAGGCCATGATATTTTCAAATAATTTTATGCTTGCGCAGATCCTTTCATAATAAAACAATCAATTAATCTTGGAGATCTCATGTACAGTGAAAATACTGAATTATTCCCTCAGGCTTCTCCAGGCGGTGGGAAGACGACCATCGCCGGGCGAAAAGCGAAACGAGCGCTCTGGACAGAACTGATCAGTGGTGTTACCGGACTCCTGCTGTCCGGATTTATTTTCGGACACCTGATCCTTGAAAGCCTGTCGGTTTTTGGGGCGGAAGCCTACCAGTCCGTGGCGGATTTTATGGAGAAGACTCTGCCTCTGGCCCAAATCTCTGCAGTGGTCATTCCGATACTGTTTCTGATACATTTCATCTATGCCGGCCGCAAGATCCCGGGCAAACTTTACGAGCGCAAGCGCATGCTTGAGCTGGGGCGTTCCCTTAAAAAATCAAAGACCCGCTGGAATCAGAAATCCGGTGAATATACGACTCTGCGGCGTCACTTTGAGACATCGCTGTGGATTTGGCAGGTACGCACGGGAATGCTGGTGCTGGCTCTGGGCGCCTTTCACTTCGTGCTGGTCATCTGGAATATCTTCACCGACATGGGAATCAATGATGCCGCGGGCATCCAGGCGGTGGTTTCAGGCCCCCGGGTTGAGAGCGGATTGTGGCTGTTGTATTTGTTTCTCGGTGTTGCAATTGTGTTTCACATGTCCATTGGTCTCTATCGGCTGGCTGTGAAATGGCTGGCGGATACATGGTTCGACCGGAAAATTGCCTATGTGGTTTTTTCAATTGTTTTCTGGCTGTATCTTATTCTGAATTTCCTTGGTGTCGCCGGGCTTTATCGGGTGATGAAAGGAGGCCTGGTGTGAGTAATATTTACACGTCTGATGTTTTGGTCATTGGTGCCGGGCTCGCCGGCGAACGAATAGCCGTTGCGGCTGCCAAAGAGGGCCTCAAGGTGATCATCCTCAGCCTTGTACCCCCCAAACGGAGTCACTCCGCAGCAGCACAGGGAGGAATGCAGGCTGCTCTGGGCAATGCCGCCAAGGGGAAGGGTGACAATGCTACCGTCCACTGGCTGGATACGGTAAAGGGATCGGACTGGGGAGCCGACCAGGAAGTAGCACGGATATTTGCAGACAATTCTCCAATTGCCATGCGTGAGATGGCGCATTATGGCGTTCCCTGGAATCGTGTGAAAGGCGGACCCGCAGAATATTTCATCAAAGGGAAAAAAGTAACTGTCGAAGAAGATGCTGCCAAGGAAGGATTGATCACTGCCCGGGCTTTTGGAGGTACAGCCAAATGGCGTACCTGCTACACGGCAGACGGAACCGGACACTCAGTGCTTTATACCATGGACAATATGGCCATCCAACTGGGGGTTACGGTGCATGACCGTATGGAAGCCCTGGGATTGATCCATGCTGACGGAGTATGCAAGGGAGCAGTGGTCCGAAGTCTGAGAAACGGCTCTCTTTCATCATATTTTGCCAGGGCAACCGTAATCGCAACTGGCGGATATGGCCGGATCTACGGTCACTCCACAAATGCCGTGATCAACGAGGGGACCGGCGTCAGTATTGCCCTCGATACCGGTATCATCCCCCTGGGAAATATGGAAGCCGTTCAGTTTCATCCCACAGGGATTGTGCCTACCGATATTTTGGTGACTGAAGGCTGCCGGGGTGACGGCGGTTATTTACTGGATGTGGATGAGTACCGCTTTATGCCCGACTATGAACCGGAAAAACAGGAGCTGGCCTCGCGGGATGTCGTCTCCCGGAGGATGAAGGAACATATGCTCAAAGGCAAAGGGGTGCACAGTCCCTATGGAGATCACCTGTGGCTGGATCTGAGACATCTCGGAGCGAAGCATCTGCATACCAAGCTCAGGGAGGTGTACGATATCTGCAAGTACTTTATCGGGATTGATCCGATAACCGAGCTCGTTCCGGTAAGACCGACCCAGCACTATTCCATGGGCGGCATTCGTGTCAATAAGGATGGACATGTTTATAACATGAAGGGACTGTTTTCGGCTGGTGAAGCTGCCTGTTGGGATCTTCACGGCTTCAATCGTCTGGGGGGGAATTCCCTGGCGGAAACCATCGTCGCCGGCATGGTCGTAGGAAAGCAGGTAACAGCCTTTGCCAAAGCGAACCCGGTTGAAGTGAGTACTTCCCTTGCCCGGCAGTTTGAGGAACGGCAGCAAAAGCGGATCGATGCGCTATATGCCGGCAGCGGCAGGGAATCGGTGGTCGGGATCAAACGGGACATGGCAGAAATACTGTCTGATAAGGTCGGCATTTTCCGGACGGGAGAAGGACTTAAGGAAGCTGTGGCGGAATTTAGCAAGCTAATCCGTCGGGCAGACGAAATAAAAGTAAGATCCACAATCCCCGGAAGAAATATGGAACTCACGGAAGCCTTGAAATTGAAGGGAATGGTGAAACTCGGCTTCTGCATCGCTGCGGGGGCAGAGGCCAGAAAAGAGAGTCGGGGCGCTCATACGCGGGACGATTTCCCGGCCCGGGACGATGCCGGCTGGCTGAATCGGACGCTGGCCAGATGGCCGGAGGGTGCCGAGCAACCAGAATTGAGCTATGAGCCGGTGGGAACAATCGACATGCCGCCGGGAGACCGGGGCTATGGCGGGGGGCAAATGATCCCCATGTCAATCTCCGTGGAGGACTATAATGCAACGGTGGATGAACTTCAGAAAAAGAACGGTAAGCACGAAACGATGGAGCCCATCAATACGGGACTGAAACCCGGCCTATGGAAAAAGGAGGTGAAGTAATGGCTCGCACTTTAACATTTAAAATATTTCGCTATAATCCCTATGATTCGGATTCAACGCCCTTTTTACAGGACTACAAAGTTGAAGAGACCCAGCGGATGAATCTCTTCGCAGCGCTCAATTACATCCGGGATGAATTGGACCCAACCCTCATGTTCGATTTTGTCTGCAGGGCAGGTATTTGTGGTTCCTGCGGAATGATGATCAACGGCCGTCCCACTCTGGCCTGCAGAACGCTTACTGCTGACCTTCCTGAGGTCATAGAATTGTTGCCGCTGCCGTATTTCAAAATGCTGGGAGATCTTTCTGTGGATACCGGTGTCTGGTTCCGTCAAATGGAAGAGAATGTGGAATCCTGGATCCACACACAAAAGGAATTTGATCCTGCTGCCGAAGAAGAACGCATGGACAACGAACTGGCCAATAAGATCTATGAAAGTGAACGATGCATTGAATGCGGCTGCTGCATTGCCGGTTGTGCGACCGCCAATGTGAATGCCGATTTCCTGGGCGCCGCCGGGCTCTACCGTGTAGGCCGTTTCATGATGGACCCCCGGGATGAGCGGGATGAAGAGCAGTGGTTTGAACTGGTCTCGACGGATGAAGGCGTGTTTGGCTGTATCGGTATGATGGCCTGCGGAGATGTCTGCCCGAAAGATCTGCCGCTGCTGGAGATTATGGCTTATGTCAGAAGGAAAATGTCTGCGGCTGCAATGACAAAGTAGATTGAAAATTAACAGGAGTCCGGTATCAGCCGGACTCCTGTTAATCTAAGCTAAAATCTATGGGGACTACCATCCAAACCCCGACTTTTTTATCCTGATTCATAGCGGGTTTCCATTTACTGTGCTTCACAGCTTCAAGAGCGGCTTCATCCAAACCGGTATTGGGGATACCTTTCTGAATAACAGCGTCTCGTACGTTGCCATTTTCATCTATAAAAAACAGAACGATGACCTGCCCTTCAATTCCAGCTTCAATGGCAAGCGGAGGATATTCGGCTGTAATGGGGATGATAACTTCCGGCTCTACTTCACGGGGAATATAGGTGTACGCGGGAATCGTCGCTTTCGGTAACCCTCCCCATTCTATTTCATCTTCCCACTCGGGAAAATCAATGGGGGCATCTTCAATTGGACCTGATTCATCATCATCCACTGGAATGAACCGGCTGGGTCGAGGCGGTTCCGGTTCCGGTATGGGTTCCGTTATGGGGGGCAGATTTGTGAGCTCGTCATCTGAAGCGGATACTTCTGAATGTAGCGGAGCAGGTTCTCTTAAAAACCTTGGGAAAGCATAAAAAGTGATCGTTAGAAAAATCAGTACAAGGATGGTAACAACGCGTAATCTTACGGGATATTGACTCGTTAATGGATCCACTCTCATTTTAAAACCTCCTGTCTTTACCGGGCCTAATCTATGTAACATAGTGTTACATTTCAAAGCAATTATTAAGGAAAAATATATTAATGCAGGTCAACGGGTCGGCGATTAATCCCGACTATTGGCAAATGAGGACGTCAGGTTTCTGTTGTATGTGGTAAATTTCTGGGAATTTTTTCGCATTAATTATGGAACAGGATATTGATATAAGGATTCGAGAGAGACCAATTTGAATAAATCAGTATTAATACCGGGGCGAGTCCCGGTGAATCAACCAAATCGTCTCGTCCGGCGTTGCCGGATATTAACGGATTAAGTTTGTTAACCCAAAACCAACATACACAGGAGAAAAGGATGATTGTTTCAACAACCGAAACCATACCGGGTAAAGAGATTAAAGAAAGCCTTGGGGTTGCCATGGGCAATGTCGTCCGGGCAAAACATATCGGCAAGGATATTCTGGCGGGTTTGAAAGGCATTGTGGGCGGGGAGATCAGACAATACACCGAACTGATGGCCGATGCCCGGGATGAAGCACTGAAACGAATGACTGCCGATGCCAAAGCCAAAGGAGCTGACGCCGTTATCAATGTGCGCTTTGTTACCAGTATGATCGCCAGAACCATGTCCGAACTATTGGCTTACGGGACGGCGGTTAAAATGAAATGATACCAGCCCGATCCAGCTTTTAAACGGGCATTCCCGGTTGGAATTATCAGCCAAACTGCTGCACGGTAATTCCAGTCTGATTAAATATCTGCAGTGAATCCCTGTTTCTGTAGTCCTCATGGTAGATGACTTTAATGACATGCCCCAGGTTCACCAGACGTTTTGCACAGGCGGCGCAGGGTAAATGTGTGACAAAGACGATCTTGTCTATATAGCGTGGGGAATCACAATTGATGACCGCATTTTCCTCGGAATGCAGGCATCCGCAATTCCCCGGCTCTTCGCGGTCACATTGATTGGGCAGACCCGAGGCATTCCCGTTGTAGCCTATGGCCAGAACTTTCCGAAAATCCGTGGTTGTGATCACGGTGCCCACCTGCAGACGACTGCAGGTTGACCGCCGGGCAATGAGGTGCGCAAACTGCATATAAACTGCTTCAAAGCTGGGCCTCAAGATTTCTTCAGTCATATAATTTCATCCTGTGTTATTTCAATCATCTTGTCATCCTGGGTGATAATCTAAGTCCCAATCGGTAACCCCCGGCAATGTGGATTACAGTTGTGCCAAGTAAGCCAGAAGTCACTTAACATTTTGATTAAAGTTTATGAACCAGCCTGTATTTCTCCCGAAATTTGAGTATGGACCGGACCTTCAATATTGATTCAAATCTATTTCAAGCGCTCAGGGATATTGTGGGTAAGCAAAATCTCATCAGTCAACCAAACGAGTTGAAACTATACTCTTTGGATGCTTTACGCTTTCATACTGCCATCCCGGGTTGCGTCGTGTTGCCTGAATCCACTCAGGAGGTCAGTGAATGTGTAAAAGCCTGCTTTGATGCAGGTGTCCCTTTTACGGCTCGCGGTTCCGGTACAGGGCTCAGCGGAGGTGCTCTCTCCGAGGGTGGAGTGATCATCGAGCTTAGCCGGATGAATCAAATCCTGAAGGTCGATCCCCTGAACCGCCTTGCGGTCGTACAACCCGGTGTGGTCAATGCCGCACTTTCCAAACGGGTAAAATTCCATCATCTGCATTTTGCGCCGGATCCTTCCAGTCAGATCGTTTCCACCATCGGGGGGAACGTGGCGGAAAATGCGGGGGGACCTCATACCCTGAAATATGGTGTCACCTCGGATCATATCCTGGGACAAACGGTTGTGCTTGCCGATGGGGAAATCGCCAGGTTCGGAGGGAAACTGCGCTGGTACCCGGGCTATGACCTTTCGGGACTTTTCACCGGATCAGAAGGAACCTTGGGCATAACAACGAAAGTCGTTGTAAATCTTACGAAACTTCCGGAAATGATCAGAACCTTCCTGCTGATCTTCGATGAGCTGACCCGCGCTACCGATTGTGTATCGGCTATTCTTAAGCAGGGGATATTGCCCACCGCCATGGAAATGCTGGATCATCTCACAATTCGTGCCGTAGAAGCAAAACTCAAACCCGGCTTCCCTGAAGATGCAATGGCGGTACTCATTGTTGAACTCGACGACGTTAATTGTGATCTGCGCGGGGATTCGGCAAAACTCAAAAAACTAGCCCGTGAATTTACGGAGAACCCCATAGAAGAAGCCCTCACCGAAAATGACCGTGAGCGACTCTGGCGGGGTCGGAAACATGCGGTAGGCTCCCTGGGACAGCTTGCGCCTGCCTACTATACAAATGATGGCGTGGTCCCCCGCAACCGCTTGACCGATGTTTTTCGGGAAATTGAAAATATCGCTGAAAAATTCAAAATTCCAATTGCCAGTTTCTGCCATGCGGGCGATGGTAATATCCATCCGAATGTGCTCTATGACCCAGCGGATCCCGCTCAAATCGAAACAGCTCTGAAAGCCTCTGCTGAGATCCAGAAAATCTGCGTAGAGATGGGCGGTACTATCAGCGGTGAACACGGTATAGGACTCGAAAAAAAAGCACATCTGCATCTGATGCACTCTGATATTGAAATTGAGCTAATGCGGAACATTAAAAGGGTCTTTGATCCTCAAAATCTGGCCAACCCGGGTAAAATATTCCCCGCGGTTGAGCGCAATTCGACCGCTGATATTCAGCAGCACGCTCCGATCAGGGCAGGTTCAGAGATGAATCCAATCCTGCATCATGCTCCTGACAACCTGACGCTGAGACTTAAAGCAGACGCCGACCTGCTGGCTGTCCAGGCTTTCCTCCGGCCTTACAAACAGTTTCTGCCGCTCGGCCCGTTTAAAAAGGGAACAACCGTAGGAAATGCGGTGAATTACAATCTCTTCGGTCAATATGCCTGTCGTTACGGCACCGTCCGGAATCTCCTGCTGAATACAAAAATACGAACCGGTCCCGGTATCATAAATACGGGAGTTGATGTAATGAAAAATGTGAGTGGATATGATCTGAACAAACTGGTAGTGGGTGCCCGGGGGTCACTGGGTGAGTTACTTGAAGCTACGTTCCGCATCTATTCTATCCCCACAGATCTCGATATTGATTATCTCGGTACTACGAAGATCATCTCTGACGGCTGCCGCCTCATCCTGCCCCCGGTCATGGTAGAAAAAATGATCTCTGCACTGGAAGAGGCGCAGCTTCGGGCAGTCTCCGTCATCCCCCTGGGAGTGATTGACATAGAACATGACATTACGGAACTTGGTGATGATGTAATCGATTTGGTTCAACGCCTGGGCGGATTTGCCGGAAAACTTAAGCAGGGTATCTTTTATAGTGACGATATTCAGAATGAACGCCTGATGAGAAAAATAAAATCGGTTTTCGACCCGCAGGGTGAATTCCCGGAGTATCATGGCTGATATTCGGGTTCCGGATACCTTGCTTCAGGAGTGCATCCACTGTGGTCTTTGCCTCACTGCCTGTCCGACCTATCTGACCACGGGTCTTGAAGCTGAAAGCCCCCGGGGGCGATTGATGCTTTTTGAAAATGTCTTCCGGGGAGAAGTCTCCGTGCCCGTAGATCATTTGGAAACCTGCCTGGATTGCCGGGCCTGTGAAACAGCCTGCCCCTCAGGTGTTGATTACCACAACTATCTTGAACGCTACCAGGAGATAAAATATTCACAGCAGTCCCTTTCTTTAATGCGGAAGATCGGACTGAAGATAGTGACTCGCCGTCCCTTGCTGAACACTGTTTTCCGGTTAGTTTCCCTGGTCCAAAAGGTTCGTCTTCTTAAATTAATGGCATTCTTCAGTGATACATTCAGAGGAATTCCACAGATCTCTAAAAAATCTTTCCTGAAAGAATCTCAGAACCATTCCCCTGCCATTGGAAAATCCAGGGGAAAGGTAGCTTTTTTCAGTGGCTGCATCATGGACGGCCTTTACGCCGATGTGCACCACGCCACCTTACGGGTTTTGCGCTGGAATGGTTTCACAGTGGACGTTCCTCCGGACCAGACCTGCTGCGGCGCGCTGCATCAGCATACGGGAGGGTATACCTACATCGAAAGGCTCCATCAGATAAATCTAGAAGCGTTTCGGGAATCTGATATCGTAATTAACAATTCAGCCGGTTGTGGCGCATGGCTGAAGACGTTCGGAGATGTCCGCTTTACCGCAAAGATTCGGGATATCACCGAATTTCTGCTTGAAGCCAACCTCGTTTCTCCCGTCAATCTGCGGCATGGGTGGCGCATCCTGTACGACGCCCCCTGTCATTTGGAACATGTACAAGGAATTGCTGATGCCCCGGCGGAATTGCTGAAAAAATTCGGATATGAAATCGCGGAATTCCCCGAGAGTCAAATTTGCTGCGGAGCTGCCGGTGCCTATGTGCTGACACATCCCCATTCCTCTGCCGCTATCCTCAAAATGAAAATGGCGGATATCAAAAGGGCCGGCGAAGTGAATGCTGTTGTCACAGCCAATCCCGGCTGCCATTTGCAGTTGCAGAAAGGCTGCGACCTGTATGCACCGGCGATGAATGTTTGGCATATTTGCCAGGCTCTTGATAATGTATACCGACTGGATGAGCAGTACCGCAATACTTTTAAATTGTCGAACTAAAGGATAATCAATATGCTAAGGCTCACAAAACAGAATAATATTGCCATAATTCAGTTAAACCGGCCTAAGGTGAATGCCATTACGAGAGAAATGGTCATCAGTCTGTCAGATACACTGAATTCCCTGAAAGAAGATCGGGAAACCCGCGGAGTCATTCTCACGGGTCTGCCCGGTGTATTTTCCGGAGGCTTGGATGTCATCGACCTCTACAAACGAGACAGGGAGTATATGACCGGTTTCTGGCAGGATTTTACAACGCTGCTATATCAACTTTTTACATACCCCAAGCTCTTGTTCACAGCGATTACCGGCCATTCTCCCGCCGGTGGAACTGTTTTAGCCATCATGACGGATTATCGGGTTATGGGGAAGGGAGAATTTTCCATCGGTCTCAATGAGGTGGCCGTTGGGCTGATTCTGCCTAACAGTATCGGGCAGGTTTATCAGTACTTGCTGGGATACCGTCAGGCTGAAATGCTGGCAATTACCGGAACACTGGTCTCGCCTTCCGAAGCCCTTCGGATTGGTCTCGTCGATGAACTCTGCAAACCAGGTGATGAGCTGAAGCAAACACTTAACAGAATGAAAGAATGGTTCAAGCTCCCATCGCAACAGCAAATTGCCACAAAATTACAATTGAGAAAAAAGATCATTGACCAATTTATCAGGTTCCAGCCGGGTGATGTGGCAAAAATGGTGGAGATCTGGTTTGAGCCTTCTTTTCAACAGGTAATGGGCAACCTGGTAAAAAAATTACAAGGGTAATAGATAACCATTTATTCTCCTCCATTAATGCACGAATAATTAATTAAACCGGTATTAACCCCAGGGTAAATTCCGGACCCAAGATTCCGGGGCAAGATCCGGGGAATTAACAAATGCTTATCGTCTGGCGTAGTTTGGCAATTGCCGCACATAGACGGATTAATATTTGTAATAATCCGACAGGAAGTTAGGTACACAATTTCGCTATCTATCATTAGCTCATATTTTGTAATTTTAACGACCGTTGGGGATACGTTTTTTTGAAGCTCGGGTGAACCGCAAACTGCATAAACCCGGCATCCGATGGACAATACCCTTTGCACATCACCACAGAACCTTGACGATAACTATTTCAATTGCTATTGAGAATAATCACGGTGTTCAGATGCTGTAATTATTGATAAAATATTTTTTCAAGTAATTCGGTCTTCACACCAGGGTTAGCGCTGGACAGAAGGGTTCCGAAGCAAACCACTAGGTAGGAGCCAAGACCGGTTTGTCCATTATTATGAAGGTGAAACCGGAATAAAAAGTTGATGTTTGACAAAAATAAAAATGGAGTCGATATGTACAAAATAGAGAAGAAACCTTTTGGATATTACCTGACCTTTTCAGATTTTATCAAAGCCGACGAAATGGCACAGTGGGTTGAAGATTCAAAACAATCTCTCATAAATCAACATGGAGATTTTGGCGTATTTGTTGATATGCGGTCACTGATGCCCTTGCCTGAAGCGGCCCAGAACCACATGGTAGAGGGTCAAAAATTGTATAAACAGAAGGGGATGCAAAGGTCTGTGGTCATTCTCAATAGTGCAATTACGACGATGCAGTTTAAACGTATTGCTAAGGAAACAGGGATTTATGAATGGGAGCGGTACATTGATGCATCGACAGTTGACAATTGGGAAGCAGTTGGAATTGACTGGTTAGAAAAGGCCATTGACCCGGATAAATAATCCGGCATTTCTTAATCAATTAGTATTAATCCCAGGGCAAGCCCTGGAGAATTAGCCAAATCGTCTCGTCCGGAGTAGTTCGGCAATTGCCTGACTTAGACGGATTAAAAGGCGACCAGCGGCCTTTTGCCTGGAGCGTAAATTTACCGAAAGGCGATTCCGGCTCTAATATCTGCCGGAGACTTTAAGATGTCCCATTAATTGGTCTAAAGAATCTCCGCCGAATTTTTCCAGCAGGGCATCTGCCAGAACCAGACAGAGCATGCTTTCTCCAATGACTGCTGCTGCCGGTACTGCGCAAACATCACTGCGTTCGATGTGGGCAGACTGCGGTTTTTTAGTTTTAATATCCACGGACCTAAGTGCTTTGCGTAAGGTTGGAATTGGTTTCATAGCAGCTCTGACGACCAGTGTTTGTCCATTGGACAAACCACCCTCAATACCACCTGCATTATTGGAACTTCGCACATATTTCCCATCGTGCCAGCCAATTTCATCCTGCATCTCGCTGCCACTGAGCCCGGAGGCTTCAAACCCTCTACCGATTTCCACTCCTTTGATGCCATTTATCGATGCAACTGCCGCAGTCACGCGGGCATTCAACTTTTTATCCCAGTGTGTGTAAGCTCCCAGACCAAAGGGCAACCCATTGGCGAGAATTTCAAAGGCTCCACCTAAGGTGTCTCCGGTCTCACGGGCTTTATCTATAGCTTCGACCATCTCGTTTCCCGCCGCAGTTCCCAGGCATCGGACGGGTGAAGCATCGGCCTGGCGATTTATTTCTGCCGGTGAGATATTTTCCGGCAGATCCACCAAATCGAAAATCTTATGGATTTGAATTACGCGGCTCCCAACGGTGATACCGACTTCACTCAGTAGTTTTCGGCAGATGCTGCCAAGGGCCACACGCATGGCCGTTTCTCTGGCAGAAGAGCGCTCCAATACATTGCGGATATCATCAAATCCAAATTTTTCAATACCTGCCAGGTCAGCATGCCCGGGTCTGGGCAGTGTAATTTTTGCAGGTTGATTCTCTGTATCTTCCACCGACATTTTCCCACTCCAGTTTACCCAATCCCGGTTTTTTATGAGCAATGCAATGGGGGATCCCAGGGTTTTCCCAAATCGGACACCGGCGTAGATCTCGGTGCGGTCCGTTTCAATTTTCATACGCCCGCCGCGACCATAACCCAGTTGACGGCGTGCAAGTTGCTGATTAATGTAGTCTTCACCTATCGGCAGGCCTGAAGGGATTCCTTCTATTATACCCGAAAGTCCCCTGCCGTGCGATTCACCGGCAGTTAGTAATCTTATTTTTTTTAACATTCTTTGTATATGTTCATTTGAGAAAAGTATCTCTGTCAAATAAATGGATTGAGCTAAAAATGGCCCCGGGTAACGGGTAGTAAATTACCTGATTTCGGCTCTCACTGCAAAGAGGACCTGATTATTTGTAAGAAATGGGAAATGGATTAATTCAGGTGCGGTTATCGTTTCAGGGAGGGTTGCTCTCTGAAAATCTCAATGCTCTGGGTCAATTCCTTCGTTCTGGCAACGACAACCGGATAACTGAGATTAAGAACTTTAGAGAGCTTGGTTTTCTGATACCCGTATTTTCTGAACAGATAGCGGAACATATCTTTTTCAAAACGCTTGTTAGCACCTTCCCACGTGATGTCTCTGAGATTGCGGATATATCCCTGGAGAGATTCCAGGATTTGATCTCCGGCAAATTGGATCTCCTTTTTCCTGAAATCAGGAATGGCGAACCCTTTTTTTGCCAGTTTTGCCTGCAGAGAGTAATATGTGGTGGATTTCATGTTGAGCTTGCTGAACATATCCTCTTCAGGTTTTATCTCCAGCTTATGATATACCACGAGATTGTACTGGAAGATATCTTTAATTTCCTGCCATTGTTTGTTGAGGGCAAAATCAAAGATATGTCCGGGTAACTCGGCCCC
>JAADGM010000126.1 GCA_013152375.1 FCB group bacterium
CCTACTTGCCACACCTCCAGGAGAAATTACTCCTGCTTGGGACGCACGATCCCTGTTGAGAAAAAGATTGCCTACTGGCCCCTGGGATTAATCCCGATGCACAGGACAGAGCAGCCTTCCAACATTTATGGCAGATTCAAGATCATATTCACAACCAGTACAATATCCATTACGTCGATATTACCGTCGGCATTCAAATCCCCGGCCCATGCCTGATATTGCGAAGGTTCCGTCTGGCCTAAAATAATGTTGATCATCAGGATCACATCCAGGATATTCACCGTATCGTTCTGATCCAGGTCGCCGAGAGAAGCCGCATCCACGAGCTGAAAGGAGCTCTCAGCGGACCACTCCGACCAGGCTAAATTCTGATCGCGGTACCGCACGCGCCAGCGGTAACTTTCCCCGGTTGCGAGAATTCCCGTCTCAACCTCATACCGGCTCAGGTCAATGCCCTCATTCAGGTCGATGGGCAAATAATCCGGAGCACCCGTGTCACCATAGACATTTTCCCAGTCCCGGAGTTGATCGACCAGAGGCGAATCCCAGCTGCCGGCTTCACCGGTCACCTGAAACTGTGAACTCATCAGATCCGCATCACCCGCGAAGGCAGAAGCCGTGAGAACGACCGGTTCCGGGGTCAGGATTTGCGGTGTGAGCGCTTCGGGAGTCTGGGGCGGCTGAAGATCGCGGTCCCGGAAAAAACTGTCGATAAGTACATTATCGAGCGGAAGGTCGGTATTCCCCAGACTGTAAGTCTCGGCGGTGTAACTGTTCCCGGCAATATCCACATCGATGAGGGTATAACTGTAGTGATCGAAGGAGCGGGTTATTTCGGGATAATCCTGCTGATTGCCGTACATTCCCCAACGGTCCAGGGCGCTGCCGCCGCCGCCGGAGAGCATTAGCCGCAGGCTGCCTTCTGCCGTTGCACCCCGCTCGTAATTGTGGGAATGACCGTAGGCGAGGAGTTCCGCCTTGTCATGCTGATTCAACAGGGGGATTACCTGTTCCTGAACCCAGGCTGTGTTCCCGTCGGGCCATACCTCGCTGTGCCCCGGGTGGTGATCGAAAGCAAAAATCCATTGCAGGGACTCGTCATCATCTGCGGCAGTGAGCTCATCCTCGAGCCAGCTTATCTGCGTATTCCCCTGAATATTGCTGTTAAGCGCAATGAACAAAACGGGACCGATCCTGAAAGCATAATATTTTTCACCTTCGGAGCCGCCGAAATCCTCATATTTCATATAATCATAATAATAGGGTGCTTCTCCCTCATGATTCCCGATGCTGATCATATAGGGCAGATATTTTGTCAGCGATGAGGTGGGATTGAAGTGCTCATTGCGATACTGGGGAAGGGTCCAGCCATTGGTGACGATATCCCCGACATTGAAGATGAGATTAAAATTGTTTTGATAGTCCACACCGTACAGTTCCGTGATCTTCTCCCTCATGGCCTCAATGACCATGGTATGCGCGGCAACATCCGTACGCGAATCTCCGTAAACGGCAAAACGGATGTGACCTTCGTAATTATTTTCCGGCGGTGTCCGGAACGAAGACACCGGTGAAGAGGCCGAGTCCGTGACGCACTGATAGAAATACTCGGTGTCGGGCTGCAATCCGCTAAGTTGTACCGTATGCCAATAGGTTTGTCCGTCCAGGATCTGGGTTGTACCGGAACCCTGCTGTCCGAGAGATTCGGTGAGACCGTAATTCACAAGGGACTCCGTAGAAAGAGCGGAATGCCAGCAGATGTACATTGAATTGGGCGTGGGACTCTGCAAATAAGGCTTCATTTCCGCATTTTCAGGAGAGGGGATGTCGTGGCCAAACCCACCGAGAACGGCTGTTTCGGAGGCCGTCAGGTCCGTGTCATAAAGCGCTACCCTGGCGATATCAAAGGCATTGTCTTCTCCGTTATTGTCCGCGAAAAAGAGCACCATGTTCTGATCGTTCGACGAATAGAGAGCAAAGCGTCCTTCAAACGCCTGGGCGCCGCCGGCATGCAAAAACTGACCGTCCAGATAATAGTCATAGTGAATACCAAGATCACAGCTGATCACAAGCCGGTACCATTCTCCCGGGATGATCTGATAGTCAGAATATCCGGTGTCGCCCACACCGATCGTATTCGTTGGAGATACAAAAGCATCCGCATCGTTACTGTTGGACCAATTGGTCTGGTAAAAGGAGTACCACTGCCCCCCTGCTGGTATTCTGAAATCAATGACGAGTGAAAAGCGGTTCACCCACTGCGGATTATCGCCGCCGCTTCCGTTGGGCGGAATATCATGGTAACAGCGGTAATAGCTGCCTGTGCCGATGGTCACGGCTCCGTCTTCATCAGCTGGGCCTTCCGCAGGCTGGTGAGTCCCCACGAGCTCGAGCGCATTTCCGATTTCAGCTGCCGTGAGACTGTCGGGATCGTCAAAAGTCCAGAGCCCCACCAGGTTCCGCGTAAGACGGGAAGCGTTTTTGACACCAAAAGAACCCTGTGCCGCCTGCGTGTATAAATTGTTTTCTGTTTCCTCACCGTAAAGAAAAATGAAAAAGAGGAGAAAAATTGATAGAGATCTGTTGTACAAAGTGTGCCTCCTGATGATATAATATTGGATTTTTATGACACCGAAATTTAAGGCACAACGAACTTCCCGGTAAATTGTTATTGAGTTGACATGCCGGAGCCGCAGGCCGGCTTGAAGTGCTGCAGCCAATTCTGAAGAAAACTCAATCGCTGAGGCAGCAGCCCTAAAATTTACTGCGAACCAATCAACGCAGGTTGCTGTTGCGTGACGCAGTGAATCATCCCGCCATATTCGTAAAGATTCCGCACATCCACACCGGTGACTGTCCTGTTGGGATATAACCCCTGAATTATCGTAAGGGCCATTTCATCATTGGGGTCATTGTAGGTGGGAACCAGCACAACATTATTGGCGATGTAATAATTGCAGTACGAGCCCTTGTAACCCAAGTCGCTGCCAAAGGTTGTGACAACATTATTCTGGGTGAGCGGCAGAGTTACGATGTTATAGGGCTCTCCTGACGTATCCGTTGCGCTGTAAATGATCTCAATATCCTCATCACTGACGTACCAGTAATTCAAAGCAGTAGTGTCCATGGTCACCAGTGTGCTGTCATTTGCGAATTTCACGAAACCATCGATGTGCATATCCGTAATATCCAGTCCGTAAACCCCGTCCAGCCAGATGAATTTGGTAATGCCGAGATAGCTGGTAAGCAGGTCTTCGATCTGTGATTCAGTCAGATCGGGGTTGCGGCTGGGATGGGTAACCGAACTGCGGGTAGCCAGCATTGTCCCGTGGCCGTCATGCTCAATAGCGCCGCCCTCGAGAACCATCAGACTCAGATCCACCCGGGGGATACCGGTAGCAGTACTCACAAAGTCCGGAATCACATCATCGTTGGCAAAGGGTGTATCAAATCCCCACCCATTGAATCCCCAATCGAGAATATTGAGCGTGTTATCCTCTCCAAAGACGAAAATGGGACCGTTGTCCCGGCTCCAGACATCATCCGTGGGATGGATGAAAAAATCAATATTATCGAGAGGAATACCGGCACTCATAAGTACCGAAATTATGTGAGACCGTTCGGTTGAATCATAGGCGATGATGTGAACGCTTTCAGCGGAATGCAACGCACCTGTCATGGCAATAAAAGTGGGTTCTACATCTTCACGGTACCATGGGCCGTACAAATGGTTGTGGGGCCATTGCAGCCAGGTACCCTCATGCGGTTCGTTCTCTGAAGGCATGTTGAACAGAATATCCGGTTGGACAATCCAGCAGTCATCAATAATGCATGACACAGTACTGACCACGTCAATAATGTCCAACTGCATATCACCGTTCCAGTCGCATTGACTTCCATCCCAGCAATTATCAATAATACAATTGACTGTACCCACGACATCGATGATGTTCAACAAGCCGTCATCATTCCAGTCACAGTCTGCGAATGCACAGGAAAGCATCAGGAGGGTCGTCATGGCCAGGGGGAATAATCCCGCTTTTGTCAGTCCGGAAATCTCGGTTAATATCTTTGACACCATGGGCGAATTTACAGAAGTCGATTATTCTGTGCCTATTGAAAATAAGCCGATTGTTCCTGGTATTTTCTTTTAAGATGATGATTATACAGAGGTGGACCCCATGGTTTGGACACCTATTTTGCATCTTAAGGTGTAAACCTGCAGCTCCAATGCCATAGCCCCGCCTGCCCGGCAGAATGCAACGCCGGCGGGGCAACAAAATTCATTGACCCGGGGGCAAAACCTCCGTAAATTACTTACGAGTTTCTTACGAGTTTTTTAATAATTTGGAATTAATCCCGGGCAAGCCCCCGGGAGATCAGACCAAACCGTCATGTCCGCTGTAACGGGCATGAGGACGGATCGACAATAGTTAAACCGGAGGTATCTATGCACCTGTCCCCTAAAAAACAACGTTTTGTGGATTTCATCCGCACTTTCACAACCGACAATGACCGCCCCCCCACCTTCATCGAGATCATGGAGGGACTGGATATCCGCTCCCTCGGCACGGTCAACTGGTATGTGAATGAACTGGAAAAAGAGGGCGTTCTCAAACGCATGAAAGGCTATAACGGCAAACGGGCCCTGTCCGTCCTCGAGCAGAAGATGGACAACACCCTGCCTCTGCTGGGCATCATCGCCGCCGGCTATCCCCTCGAAGTTTTCGAGAACCGGGAATTTCTGGAGGTCCCCCCCGCCTATCAGCACCCGGATAATTACATCCTGCAGGTACGGGGAGATTCCATGATCGAGGACAATATACAGGATGGCGACTATGTGATCATCCGTCGCCAGGATGAAGCAAACCGGGGACAGAAGGTGGTAGCCTATGTGAATGATGAGGCCACCCTGAAACGCTATTATCCCACAGACGACGGTATTGAACTGCATCCCCGCAACCCGGATTATGATATTATCAGGGTATCCCCGGAAGATGATTTCCGCCTTGGCGGTGTGGTGCTGGGACTGATGAGGAAGTATAATTAAAAGTAGAAAGTTAAAAGTAAACAGTGAAAAGTTATAAGTTAAAGGTTAAGGGCCGGGAATCTGATGACTGATATCAGTTCGAAAATTGCGGATAGATCAATTGCCTATTCTCTCAAGATTATTGAATTATACCGGGAATTGGAAAGAGATAATGCCGGCAGGGTAATTGGGAAACGGCTGTTGCGATCAGGAACCGGCATCGGTGCCCATCTGCACGAAGCGCAGGGCGGGCAGAGTAAAGCGGATTTTATCGCAAAAATATCCACAGCACACAAGGAGGCCTATGAAACCGTCTATTGGCTGAAAGTTATTAATGGTGCCCGATTGCTGCCTCGCGATTATCTGTCCTGGTTTTACAACGAAACAGAGCAAATTGTAAAGATACTCTCATCCATTTTAATCACAGCCAAACACCGGCAGAAAGCAGAAGATGAAAAGTGAAAATGAACTTTTCATCCTTAATCTTTCACTTTTCACTTTTCACCTTTCATTCTTAAAGCTGTGTTTCGCTCCGTATTTCACGTAAGATTAAAAGATTTTGAGATTCAGGCCGAGCGTATGCTGGATGCCAGTCTGCGGACCCGGGCTCTTGCTGTCATTTCATCTCACCGGCAGAACGGCACCCTGGTGGCACTCTCAGAGGAAGCTGTCCGGGAAGGGCTGCAGCCGGGCATGAAAGTTTCCCTCGCCCGCAAGATGTCTCACAGTGCCATTCTGCTGCCCTACAATACGGTGTTGTACGACCGCATGAACCGCTACCTCTATCATACCCTGTCCACTTTCTCGCCTCTGGTGGAACCCGCTTCGTTCGGACAGTTTTACACGGATATGACCGGCATGGGCAACATCTATCGAAGTCAAAAACAGGCCGCTGCTCTCATCTCGAAAAATATACAGTCCAAGGTCAGCCTCGTCAGTCAGGTGGGGATCAGCTCCAGCAAACTGGTTAGCAGTATCTCCACGGCTGTCGTTCCGGAAAAGATCAATGAGGTGAAAACCGGGAACGAACCCGAATTCCTGGCACCTTTACCCTCAGAACTGCTCCCGGCAGCACAGGAAAAACCGGTCAAACGGATCGTGGATTTTCTCTTCCTTCAGCGGGTCGAAAATCTGCAGTCCGTGGTAGCTCATGCCGATACCGGCCAACTCCTCTTCGGGCCCTATTACAAGCGGGTGGCCATGGAAACACAGGGTCAGGACACCTCTGTGGTGAAACCGCCCCGATACCGCAACCATATCATCGAGCAGAAAGTGCTGACGTCAGACACCAACGATGAAACGATCCTGCGTCCGGTAGTGCAGCATCTGGCAGAGCAGGTGGCCTTCCAGCTTCGCCAGCGCCGTCAGGTGGCCAGGTCAATTTCACTGGAGGTCCATTACACCGACGGCTTCCGCAATGCCCGTAAAGGTTCGGTGCGCTTCAATGACGACAAGACCGTAACCGATGTCTGCCTGGACCTCTTTACACGGGTAAACTACCGGCGTAACCGTATTCGCTCTGTTTTTGTGGATGCCGGAAAGCTGAAAGCCACTGCCGATCAGCTGAATCTGTTCGAAGACCGGCATTCTCAAAATCTGGCACTGGCAGCCGCCATGGACAGGATCCGCAGCAAATACGGCTTTACCAGCGTGGTTCCCCTGTCGGCTTTGAAAGCCTGTTAGATGGAATGGTACTTTTCTGGCCAAGCGCTGCTTGTCATCGGCTAAGATCCCGGAAGAGAGTATATGCGGCCCACCTCATTGGACCCCTTCAGGGTCCTTTGGGAAACGCCGATAACGGCTATTTACATTCATCCGGCAGTTGGCCGGATGCAAAACCATACGGATACGGCAACACGATTACGAGAGAATGACACAGAAAAGCACCCGAACTCCAGAGGCAACGAGGAATACCGACAGCCTGCCAACCCCGCAGGGGTTGAATATGAATAAAAAAAACCCAAGGCACCAGCCAACCCCAAGGGGGTTGAACATGACCATCGGATACGGCAATACAATTGCGGGGGAATGAAACAAAAAGACACCGGCAGCACCCAGGCTCCAGAGAGAACGAGGAATACCGGCAGCCTACCAACCCCGCAGGGGTTGAACATGAATAAAAGAAAACGCAAAACATCAACCAACCCTGAAGGGGTTGAATATGACCATCGGATACGGCAATACAATTGCGGGGGGAATGAAACAAAAAGACACGGCAGCGCCCGGGCTCCAGAGAGAAC
>JAADGM010000051.1 GCA_013152375.1 FCB group bacterium
TACTCGAGTGATACCGCTTGTAGTGTCAAGAGAGCCAATAAGCGAGACTGCCGATTGCTGTTATATATTGCCGATAATGTATATTATGTATAGTATTAGGGATGTTTTTAATATCATTGGATAATTGGTATATTCCCCACCGTGTGAAATCGACTATTTTGCAACGCTTATCGTACCACGAAATTAATGAGTCTGCCGGGAACGACAATCTCGCGCAGGATTTCTTTTCCTTGCAGATGCAGAGACAGATTGCGATGCTGTTTTGCCAGAGCCGTCAGGTCAGCTTTTGAGATCGTTTTATCAACAACCAGTTCACCACGTAATTTCCCATTGACCTGCAGAGCAATTTTCATTTCTTCGCTTTCAGCAAGTTTTGGATCATAGACAGGCCATTTTTCTCGGAATACGGATTGAGCATTCCCTGCCAGCTGCCAGAGTTCTTCTGCAATATGCGGGGCCAGCGGCGCCAACAGTAAGATCAACGTTCGCCTGGTCTGTCGGTCAACGGTCTCCTTCAAATTAATATGATTTACCAGTTCCATTATGCGGCTGATGGCAGTATTGAATTTCATGTTTTCCAAATCACCGGTAACCATTTTGATTGTTTGATGCAGAATTCTTAAATCGGATTTTGCAGCGGGGCTTTCACTGAAGTGACAGATGCGCCAGATTTTATTCAAAAACCGATGTATTCCTGTGATTCCCTTATCATTCCAGTCTCCACCTTCATCATAGGGGCCCATGAACATTAAATAATTCCTGAAAGTGTCTGCGCCATACTTTTCGATAAAATCATCAGGTGAAACCGTATTGCCTTTTGATTTTGACATTTTGGCCCCATCCTTGGTTATCGTGCCCTGATGGAAAAGCTTCGTAAAGGGCTCATCAAACTTCAACAGCCCTGCATCTCTCAGGGCTTTGGTTATGAACCTGGCATACAGCAAGTGCATTGTTGCATGCTCAACGCCGCCAATATACTGATCAACCGGCAGCCAGTCCATGCGGTTGATATCAAAGGCAAAATCCTTATATTTGGCATGTGGATATCGCAGGTAATACCAGGAAGAACAGACAAACGTATCCATCGTGTCAGGATCCCGCTGTGCGCTGTTACCGCATTTGGGACAGTTTACCTGCATAAATTCCTCATTGTGCGCCAGCGGTGAAATATCATCGCCGTAGGTCTGTTTTAATTCAATCTGGTCCGGCAGGAGCACTGGCAGCTGTTTTTTTGGAACCGGCACTGCCCCACATTTATCACAATGAACCACTGGAATCGGAGCTCCCCAGTAGCGCTGACGACTGATAAGCCAGTCATGCAGTTTATATTGTATTTTCCGGCCGCCGATTCCCATTTCAGAAAGTTTTCTGTTGATGGCTTCTTGCGCTGCCAACGAGGTCATTCCGTTATAGTCTCCGGAATTGACGACAATGCCATATTCTGTAAAACAGGTATTTGATCCCTGCTCTATACCGTCAGGTGTAACGACTTCGATGATATCCAGATCGAATTTCCTGGCAAACTCAAAGTCTCTCTCATCACCTGACGGTACAGCCATGATGGCGCCTGTGCCGTAACTTGCGATAACATAATCTGCTATCCATACGGGTAACTCACGACCACTCAGGGGATTGATAACGTAGGCTCCTGTGAACACTCCGGTCTTCTCACGATCTATCGAGGTTCTTTCGATTTCGGTTTTTTTTCGGGTTGCCTCAATATAATCGGTTACCTCAGCGAGTCTGTCAGGTTTGGTGATAATCTTTACAAGGTGATGTTCCGGAGCCAATACAAAATAGGTTGCTCCGTATAATGTGTCCGCACGAGTCGTGAATACTTCTATTTCTCCGTCAAACTCTTTAATTTTAAATTTTATGGAAGACCCGATACTTTTCCCAATCCAGTTGCGTTGCATATGTTTGGTTTTTTCAGGCCACTGGAGTTGATCGAGCCGTGTAAGCAACTCCTCTGCATATTCGGTAATCCTGAAAAACCATTGTTTTAAGGACCTTTTAGTAACCTGTGAGTCACAGCGTTCACAGAGTCCGTCCTGTACTTGCTCGTTTGCAAGAACGGTAACACAACTTGGGCACCAGTTAACAGGGGCTTCTTTCTGATACGCCAGTCCCATTTCGTATAATTGTAAAAACAGCCATTGAGTCCATTTGTAGTATTCAGGGGAAGACGTATTTACTTCATGATCCCAGTCATACATCCCCCCCATCCTTTTCAGCTGTTCGCGCATATTCTCAATATTCTTCGCAGTACTTTCGGCAGGATGTACTCCATGTTTGATGGCGTAATTCTCGGCGGGCAGTCCAAAAGCATCAAAACCCTGGGGCTGAAAGACATTATACCCTCTCATTTTCAGGAATCGGGCATACGAATCTGCCGGACCGTATTGGTACCAGTGGCCGATATGAAATTGGCTACCGGAAGGATAACCAAACATATTAAGACAGTAAAACTTATTTTCGGTGGCGTCCATATCTACGAGATGATCACCCCGTTCTTCCCAGAGTTTCTGCCATTTTGATTCAATTTTTTTAAATGGGTAACTGCTCATGAAGTGTGTTGTTTTCTTTTTTGAGAATTTCGGCTTGATAATTAACAGTCGATTTTAATTTCCATCCTGATCAACCGTTGGATAATCGAATAGGCTTGGGTACACTGGCCGTGGAAAATCCTGTTGACTAACGGCGGATCAACTGCTGTTTAAGTTTATCGGATACCACATCTCTCCTCCTGCGGTTATTCCGAATTATTCCAGTCGGGGTGAGAGGATTTGAACCTCCGACCTCATCGTCCCGAACGATGCGCGCTAACCGGGCTGCGCTACACCCCGAAAATTGTTTTGCAGGTAATCCGACTCGAAATTGCCGATTCAAAGAATATCCTGCTTAAAACCAAGGTGCAATTTTAAAACTATTTACATTCTTAATAAAACTTCTGTCTTACCGGAAATGGAATTATTTTCGATGTCCATCGGTTGTCTGGGCATCAAAATCATAGACGTACTATCTGAAACATATTTATTGAGCGGCAATTCTCGTGCTTTTTGTAATTTAAGGCAGATATTACCACAATATTTAAAAGGATTAACCGAGATGATGAGGAATGACTGACCATGAAATATTACATCCGTATCCTGCTTTTGGCAGGATTTATACTATTTCTCACGGCCGGAGAGAAAAAAATGAAATACAATCCGCTCACTGAAGCAGAGAAAGCCATTATAATCGATAAAGGGACTGAAGCACCTTTCTCGGGTAAATATTATAACTTTGACGAAAACGGCATTTATACCTGTAAACGCTGCGGCGCCGGTTTGTACCGTTCAACCGATAAATTTGACGCTAAATGCGGATGGCCAAGTTTTGATGATGCCATTCCTGAAGCGGTAAAACAGGTCCCGGATGCTGATGGCCTTCGGACAGAGATCCTGTGTGCAAATTGCGGTGGACATTTAGGACATGTTTTTACCGGGGAAGGCTTCACACCCCGTAATACACGCTACTGTGTCAATTCACTTTCACTGGACTTTCAGGCGACGCCTCACCAGAGCCCCACAGAAAAAGCTCTATTCGCATCAGGTTGTTTTTGGGGCACTGAATACTATCTTCAACGGGCACAGGGTGTGATTTCCACCACCGTGGGATACACCGGTGGCAGCGTTGACAATCCTACCTACGAAGCTGTAAGTTCAGGAACGACCGGTCATGTTGAGGCTGTTGAGGTTACCTTTGACCCTGAGGTCATCTCGTATGAAGAGCTCGCAAAGCTATTTTTTGAGACCCATGACCCAACACAGAAAAATGGACAGGGACCGGATATTGGCAGTCAATACCTTTCAAAGCTCTTTTACTTCGATGCTGAACAGAAGTCGATTGCTGAAAACCTGATCAAAAGACTGGAAGCAAAAGGTTATGCAGTCGCAACTCAGGTACTACCTGCTAAAAAATTCTGGGAAGCGGAATTGTATCATCAGGATTATTATCAAAACAACGGGAAGTCTCCTTATTGTCATTTTTACCGAAAATTATTTGATGAATAAGGGATGTTATCCGATTTGATCCAATGGGAATAGCGCCAAAGCGGTCCAGATTTCGAAGCTTCGGCCGGACGATCAGAACCGCTTAAATTAATCACATACTTTAAATCTTGTCTTTATTTAGCCGTATATTGTCTAATAGCACTATTACATATTTTATCTGTACAGAAGATCTATATTCAAAAATCAATGACAGATTCTATTATTCATAAGGCATGAATTAACATTAAGCCGGCTAAAACCAAGCGCAGCCGGGCATTTCCAAGAACTTGGTAATCTTCCTCCGTAATTCCTAAATTAGGATGCAGTGAGAACGGATAAAATCAATCTTAATCCTTTTATGAACCTTGTGAAGTCCCAATACTTTTGGATTTTCTCAGGAATTCTCATCCTGGCGGGGCTGTATTTTTTCCTCACTTCCACTGCAATGCTGATGTACAGGATTCATAAAAAGGGTGAACTCACGGTCGCCATACGCAACGCCCCTACCATCTACTATGAAGGACGGGAAGGTTTGAAGGGCTTTGAGTATGAACTCCTGAAAGATTTCGCCGATTACCTGGGTGTCGATCTCTCGTTAGAGGTGAAAACCGGTGTCACAGATCTGTTGGATACCGTAAATGAAGGGTATTGTGATTTGGGATCGGGGGCTATTTCGAGGACTAGTGATCGGGAAAAAAAATATTTTTTCGGTCCTGATTATTATACAGTACAGCAGGTGGTTATCTACAAGCGAGGGAACCCGCGTCCCAAAAACATACTCGATCTCACAAAAGGGACACTCGAGGTTGTGGCCAACAGCAGTTACGAAGAACTGCTGAAGGATCTGAAGCAGGCCTATCCGGAGCTTTCATGGAGGAGAACCGATAACATATCCACCGATCAGCTCATGTATAAGGTGTGGACCGGAGAGATAGATTATACGATCGCTGATGATAACATCGCAGCTTTGAACCGGCGCTATTTCCCCGAACTGCAGATCGGGTTTTCCATCAGTCAAAAACAATCGCTGGCCTGGGTCCTTGCAAAAAAATATCGCAAACTTTACCCGCTCATTGAAAAGTGGTTAAACCAATACCGGGAAAGTGGCAAACTTAAAGACCTCGAGATTAAATATTATAGTTTTGTGGATATTTTCGATTATGTGGACATCCGCAAATTTCACGACCGGATTGAGACACGTCTCCCCATCTATCGGGATTACTTTGTTACGGCAGGTGAACAATATGGACTTCCCTGGACACTTTTGGCCGCTCAGGCCTACCAGGAATCTCACTGGCGAAAACGGGCCAAAAGTCCCACAGGTGTCAGAGGAATCATGATGCTGACGCTGAACACGGCCAAAAACGTGGGAGTTACCAGCAGGCTGGACCCTGAGCAGAGCATCATGGGTGGTGCCAAATACCTGTCCCGGTTATTACGGAATGTACCCGATGATGTCTATGAATCCGACAGGATTCCTTACGCTTTGGCCGCTTATAATATCGGTACGGGACACATGCAGGATGCCCGTAAGCTGGCCGATGAACTTGGCTATAATCCGAACAGTTGGTCGGATTTGGGCAAAGTACTGCCCTACCTCTGCCAGGAGAAATACTATTCAAAGCTGGAGCATGGCTATGCCCGCGGCACCGAACCCGTTCGCTATGTGAGCCAGATTTTCGACTATTGGGATATTCTCGAAAATTCAATTACCCATTTCGACCGCTAACAGTTCCGGTATGGACTGATCTGCCCCTTAAACGACCGCCAGTGAAATATCTGACTCAGGGACAACCCGATGTCATCTGCCCTGTGTCAACTCATGTTCGTTGTACAAATAGTTTGAGCAAATATTTTTTTGCGAATATAGATAAATACTATTAAATTATTACATAGCTCTTGTGGTCATATAAATGTTTTCGCTAATCCGTAATTAGCCATATTCATTTATAGCTTGTAACACTGCCAGATTCGGGTTTCCTCAAGCTTTCCCATTCGATCGCGCCGGCCCGGATTAGGTTCAATGCTAATATACGATGGTATGAATGCTTTTATTTTTTTAGCCAAAATGATGAATTTTTGTCGTAACAGTTGCAAAATTAATATTCTTAATCAAAAAGGAGCCCAAGATGAAATCAACCTTTAAAACGAGTTTGTATTACGTTCTTTTCTGCATGATGATCACTCTTATTTGTGCCGATACTTTCAGTGTACAGGGAGTACTGAGGGATCCCCTCGGTAAGACCGTGTCGGATGGGACCTATGCTATGACCTTCCGCCTTTATGATCAGGAAACTGGCGGAACGCCCCTGTGGGAAGAAACTCAGGGCAGCGTTCAGGTGCTGCACGGTGTGTACAACGCCGAATTGGGGTCCGTAACTCCCCTGGATGCTCTCCCCTTCGATACAACTTACTGGTTGGGTCTTTCCATAGAAGGAGGTGTTGAACTGGAGCCTCGCTTTAAACTGCTGAAATCACCTGCGGCCATGTCCGTGCTGGGTTCGGAAAATGTTTTCCCGTCCGTAGGGTCCGTAGGTGTGGGCACCTTCAGCCCTGATGCTGCTCTCCATATTATTGCAGATCCTTCTGACACAAAATTACACATCGAACAGTCCAACGGTGATGATATCATTGTCGTTGATCCCGCCGGCAATATGGGTGTGCGTGTATCCTCACCTACAGAAGCGCTGGACATAGCCGGGAACCTTAAAATGCGCAACGGTGGTGCGATTATGTTCGGCGACGGCAGCTCACTGTCGAGTGCTTATTTTGGCGGTACTGCAAGCTCTTTGTCAAATAACTTTGACATTCTCATAACTGCAGATTCTGATACAAATAGTTCTGGAGAGGTTCAGGTTAAAGTGGGCGGTACAACAGAGATACTGGTGGCCAATAACGGCAATGTCGGTATTGGCAACGGACTTACTCCTCCGGATGTTAAACTGGATGTAAATGGTGCTGTTGCCGGTTCAGTCTTTATGGATAAAAATGATTACACCTACTATCTTGATCCATCTGATGCAAATATATCAGCTAATTTTGCTGGTAAAGTAGGTATTGGTATTGGTACTAACATATCTGATGCCAAGTTACATGTTAATGGATCTGCAAGGGTAAGTGGATTAGGAATTGGTACTTATCCATATTATCCACTCGAAATCATTGTTAATGACTTCCGTGCAGG
>JAADGM010000085.1 GCA_013152375.1 FCB group bacterium
GGCAGGGCTTGAGCTTCCAATAATATGATGTTCATTTCTGATTGGCGTATTTCCCAAGCTTCTTTTTCAGGTCTTCGATAGACTTGACAGGATTCAGGTTCGTGTTTTCAATCTCGTAGAGGTCGGCTTTGGTGCGAAACCAGCTTCCGTCCGAACGGGTCCGCCGGGTGCCCTTTTTATGAAAACTCGCCCGCTCCAACAGCTGAGCTTTGGTCACCCAGCCGCACACCGTGAGGACGCTGGTTTTTTTATTGATGCTGCAGAAGATATAAATATCAGTCTTGTAGTCCTTCTGTAAACCGATAAAATTGTTCACATAATGCGGCCGAACCGGCGTCGTGCGTCCCATGGTCTTAACATCAACGGTTAAGCCGCTGATGGTCAGGTCAACCCCCTGGTCGAAACCGCCTTCTCCCGTGGGCAGGGGTGCGTCGAAGAGCTTACAGATCATGCACTGCCCCACCAGCCCGGTATATTGCTCCTCCCGGTTTCCGTCGGCGATTCCCCTGCGGCCAAAATTGTGCTCACGGATGAGCCTGCCGCAATAAGTTTTGATTTCCTGCGGTATTTTCTGGTGGATCATCGGGGCGAAATTAATCTCAATAACCCGACCTCATACAAGTAATAGTTCTGTGAGCATGGCTCTGCGGGGCCCGCAAATTATCGTTTGTAATAAAGGCCCTTTCTCAAATAATATTTGCGGTTGTTTACAGTGATATTTATCCGCAAAGCATTTCCGGGATATCTATACACAAATGGTGAAAAACAATCAACTTGAGGGATATAATGACCATCAGACTTCTTACATCGATAATCCTGTTATGCGGCGCTGTGGCCGTTTTGCCGGGGTGTCACGATTCAGCGATCACCAATCAGGAAGAAACAAATGAAGCTCCTCTGATTAACTACATCACCCTGTACAATACGATTCATTTTTCAAACCTGCTGGATTACGGCACAGCCTATAATTTTATCTGCGATGCGGATGATCCCGAGGGGGATACTTTAACCTATCAATGGATATTCAGCTACAGGAGTTATCAGCCGTTTATCTGGCAAGCCTATCAGGATACAGCGGCTACCGACTCGAATATCGCATCCTGGACGACAAACGCGGTGGGCGATCTCAGTATAACCTGCACAGTTGAAGATTCAAGGGGCGCTGTTAGCGTGTGGACAAAAGAATATGTCGTTAGTCCGCCTGAAGCGCTGAGCAGTCACGACTGGAAATTGGTCGGCGTCCTGGGGTTTGCCGATTCATTGGATTATCCTGCAGAGGATGATTACTTGTTGAATATTGAGCCGGATGCTTATTACGGAACCGTCGGCCCCTGCAGCTACCATTTCGGACAGATTTCACTGTTCGAGAATACCTTAACATTTAGCACTTTGTTCGATGAACCCCGCCCCAACACTTGTCCGGATGATTCTTCTGTCGTTAATCTGAGTTGGGATTACTTGAATTTTCTGCCTTACCGTTACGAGATCAATAATGATACCCTGAATTTTTACTTAAGCAATGATACAACCGGTATCATTTTCTATATGTTCGAACCAATTTGAGCGCTGCATAAGGGGAATTTGTTTTTCCCGATCATGGTTTCATATAATCGTACGTAAAAAATTGGTACTCACCCCAGGACAAGTTCCGGACCCGGGATCCCTCTGCTTGCGGTGCAGTCGTTCATCAATATCCCCGCTTAAGGACACCCTCCCAGCTCCCCGTCCATCCCTGATTTCGGCCAAAGCAATATGCGCAGAGCATGGGGTGTTTTGCCGTAATTTTGACGGATGTTTGCAGAGGTTACATTTCCACTCTCCCGGTTCAGCACGTTTACTTACAGGGTGCCGGAAAAGCTGCATAAGCAGATCCGTCCGGGGATTTGTGTCAAAACGCCCTTTCGGCAGTCCGCCCGGGTCGGTTTCGTCACCAAAACCAGCACAGAAACCAGCTATCGCGGAGAACTCAAAACCATCACGGCCCTGCACGAAGCGGATTTCTCCATCACCCCCGAACTCTGGAATACGCTGGAGTGGGTGAGCAGCTATTACCTTGCCCCCATGGGGCTCGTCCTGAAAACGGCCATTCCCCAGACGTTTCTCGAAGACTATAGCCCCAAACTGGTGACTTATGTCAGAATAAATGCAGCGGGGATTAAAGCACTGGCGGATTATCCCGTCCGGGCCGCGGCCCAGAAACTTATTTTAGAAGCCCTCGCAGCCGTGGATGAGCCCGTCAGGGTTGCTTCGCTTAAAACCGTCGCAGCGGCTTCGGCCGGTATTTGCAGAAAACTCGCTGAAAAGCAGCTGGTGACCCTCCTGAAACATCCCCGGGTTCATGACCCCTTTGAGATGATGGGACCGGGAACCCCCCGGGAGATTGAACTCAATGAACAGCAGCAGCAGGTTTATGATCGTATCGCACCAACGCTGTCGAAGAATGAATTATCTCCTTTTCTGCTGAAAGGCGTCACCGGCAGCGGAAAGACAGAAGTCTATCTGAAACTCGCACAGCAGGCTGTTGAGCTCGGGCGTTCCGTACTGGTGCTGGTCCCCGAAATTGCCCTGACGCCCCAGGTTGCAAAACGGTTCAGACTGGCTTTCGGCAGCCGCGTGGCTCTCTGGCACAGCGGGATGACCCGGGCCGAAAAGGGCTGGACCTGGCAGCAGCTCAAGTTGGGAAAATTTTCGGTGGTTGTGGGAGCGCGCAGCGCCATCTTCACCCCCCTGAAAGATCCGGGACTGATCATTATCGATGAAGAGCAGGAATCCTCTTATAAACAGGAAAATCCCTCACCCCGCTACAATGCCCGGGACGTGGCGCTGATCCGGGGCCAATATGCCGGTGCCACGGTTCTGCTCACCAGCGCGACGCCTGCACTCGAGTCCTATTATAACGGTCTCACAGGCCGCCTGCAGGTTCTGGAGCTCACAAAAAGATATGGGAAAGCCGTCAGCCCGGGCATCCGGCTCATCGACATGACGGCCGAGCGCAGGGAGACGAAGGATTTTCAGCAGATCTTCAGCCGGGTGCTCATCGATGAGATCAACCGAAAGCTGGAAAACCGTGAGCAGATCATTCTGCTGCTGAATCGTCGGGGCTATGCCCTCATACTCCAATGCCGGAGCTGCGGATATATTCACCAATGCCCCAATTGCGCCGTGGCCTTCACCTATCACCGGGTGGGCAACCAGCTGCTGTGCCATTACTGCCACGCCACGGAAGCATTGCTCACAACCTGTGTGCTGTGCGGGCAGCCCCAACTGGATCTGGTGGGGACGGGCACGCAGAAAGTCGAGGATGAACTGTCCCGGCTGTTCCCTGCAGCCAGGGTGATCCGCATGGATGTGGATACGGTAAGGCGCAAAGGCGGACACCACCGGCTCCTGGAAGCCTTCGGACGACAGGAGGCTGATATTCTGCTGGGAACACAGATGATCGCCAAGGGACTGGATTTCGGAAATGTGACTCTGGTGGGTGTCATCAATGCCGATTCCGGTTTATTCCTCCCGGATTTCAGGGCCGGTGAACGGGTTTTTCAGCTCATCTATCAGGTGGCCGGTCGCGCCGGCAGGCGCCGGAAGAGGGGTCTGGCCATCGTCCAGTCATACAACCCCCGGGACCCTTATATTCAAACTGCGGCCCGCCTCGATATAAAAAAATTTTATAATATTGCTCTGGCCCAGCGGAATGAGTTATTTTACCCGCCGTTTTCGCGCCTTACCCGTCTGCTTTTTACGGGGAAGGAGCAGAAGACCGTCATTAGCAAAGCGCACGAAATCAAGGCAAAGCTGCAAACCTGCCGGGGGCTCATCGTGCTGGGGCCGGTGGGTGCACCCATCGAGAGAATTGCCGGACGCTGGCGGCAGCACCTGATCATTAAATCCCGCCGCGAACAGCCCGGACTGTTACACTATCAGATTGAACAGGTGCTGGGAAAAACCTGGTTTGAAAGCCCGGAAAAAGGGGTCCGCATTCAAATTGATGTCGATCCCATGTCCATGCTATGAAAAAAATACTGACACTCATGCTTTTGTTTACTCTCGGCTCGGGGATTACATTTCCCACAAAAATGGGAAATTGCAGCCTGCAGTTCGTGAGTAACAATAAAGACGCCATTGCCGACCTGAGAGACCTGATCACACGGCAGATCCGCCTGATGTCAGGGGAATACGGTACGGTTGTAAAACGGGACTTCGAAGTATTGGTGGCAGCTTCGGATCAGGAATTTAACAAAATGACCCGCGGCATGGCGCCTGAGTGGAGCATTGCCGTGGCCCAGAGCCGGCGCAACCGGATCACACTCCTGTCACCGGCAATTTCGGATGTGGGACTGGCCCGTTTTCGGCAGGTGCTGATCCACGAACTGAACCATCTCTATCTGCACCGCATCCCCAATTTTGGGATATCTCCGGCCTGGTATATCGAGGGACTGGCCATGCGGGAGTCAGGTGAGATGTCCCTGGTGCAGAAAGTCAAAATTTCCCGGGCACGCTGGAGCCGTAAATTGATTCCGCTGAACAAAATGAACAGCATGGGCGCTCTGCGGAATTGGGAGGTCAATCAGGCCTACGGGCAGTCCGCGGCGGCCGTATATGCCATGCTCTATTACTATGGAGAGACGGTACACCGGGAGATCCTGGATTCCATGCGGTCCAAGGCAAAAGGGTCTGTTACATTTGCCGACCTGTTCAAGCAGGTGACCGGTGATGACCTCCTCGATTTTCAGGAGAAATACGACCGCTACATCAAAGATAATTATGACTGGATGTTCCTCCTGCAGACCTCCAATCTGGTTTTTGTAGTTCTGCCGGTGATCCTGGTTGCAGGCTATTATTTTATGCGGCGGAGAAATCGGAAAAAAGTGCGGCTGTGGGAAATTGAAGAAGAACTGGAGGATCTGTATCGGGATACATGAGCCTGAGCATCAATACCAAATGCTGAAATTTATACAGTTATGAAAATAAATCCGAAAAAATTAATCTTGCCCGTCTGTGCGGTGCTGGTTGTCCTGCTGCCCGGTCAAACCTCTTTTCAGGCCCTGGATGTGCCGGTCACGGCTGAAATCCTGGGATTTTCAGGCGGGCATTCTTCCGTTTCATCCAATGAGGTGGCGTCCAACCCTGCAGCTCTCGCTGCCAAAAGACCCGGGGTACAACTGAACTATGCCCTCTATCCGGCCTCCATCCGGTTTCATTATCTCTCTGCCGTCGTCCCTTTTGCAGACGGCATCGCCGGGGTCTCTCTGCTTAATCTCGATTACGGCACCCTGCAAGACAGCGAAACACAGAACAGCTTTACAGCCGGAGACATCGTTATCCGGGCAGCCTGGAAATCCACTTTTCTGAACAGCTTTTCATACGGTGTGTCGGTGAAATACTTTTACAGCAAACTGGAGACCGCCACGGCTTCCGGAATAGCGTTGGATGCGGGACTCCGCACGCGGCTGGTGAACCGGCGGCTGGGGCTCGGCCTCTCTCTGGAAAATGCCGGCGGCGTATTTTCCGCTTACGGCAGTTACCGTGAAAAACTGCCCCTGGCTTTCAGAGTGGCGGTGGATTACAGACCCAGGCACCTGCCGGCGATCCTCAGTATTGATGCGGTAAATTATCGCTATGATGATCTCCGCTATATCGGGGCTGTAGAGTTTTTCACTTCGGAAAATGTCACGCTCCGCCTGAGTACCAGCAGTTACAAGCAAGACCTGGAAACCGGGGATTATAATGAAAAATTTATTTCGGGAATGGCCGGCGGTTTCGGGATAAACTTCAAACGGTTTAAACTTGACGTCGGCTTCCAGGATCTGGGCTCGGCGGGAGTGGTCACGGCCTTCAGCCTGAAATACGGCTTATGATAAAATATGCCTGCCTGTAAAGGCCCGGCGTTCCCTTACTGCCCCACATACCGGTTATGAAATTCAATCCACTTTGGCAGGACCTCTTCCAGCAGCTCTCCCGGCGGTAAAAAGGCGATACGCAGATGAGAAGTGCCCTCCTTCTGTCCGAACCCTGAACCGTTCACCGTACAGAGTCCCGTAGTTTCCAGCAGGCTCATGCAGTAATCAAAATCCGTTTTCCCCCTTGGAAGCAGATCCAGGCGGGGAAAAAGATACATGGCGCCGATGCGCCCGAAGGACTCAACCCCGGCCATTTTTTTGAAAGCCGCTTTGATCAGCGTGGCCTTTCTCAACAGTTCATCCAGGATGTAATTTTTCTCACGAAGATGGTTTTCATAGGACGGATCACCGGGGCGGGGTGGCGAGACCATGAGATAGGTCAGGATCTGTCCGACGGTATTTGAGCACAGACTCACTGAAGCGAGTTTCTGCAGCACATCAAGGAAGGTGAGGATTGAATTCCTGACGGCGGGAGCATTCCGCACTTCAAGGTAGCCGCCTCTGTGACCACATTCCCCGGAATAGCCCTTTGAAATACTGTGCAGGCTGAAGAGGGGAACGGCCCGCTTGCCCAAAACTGCGGCGAAGGAACGGAAGGATGCGCCGTACATGTTCTCCTGGTAAACTTCGTCAGCGACTATGGCCAGGCCTTTTTCGTCAGCGAACTCGATTACTTCTCGTATAGTATTTTCGTCGGCAATGGCGCCGGTGGGATTGCCGGGATTGATGACGACGATGCATTTCACGGTAATGCCCCTCGCAGTGGCCGACCCATAAGCTTCTTCGAGAATATCCCGGTCGATCTTCCAGCCCCGGTCTTCATCGGGATAATAATTGACCTGTGTGCCGCCGCATTTTCGTATCGTTGCCGAATAAAGCGGATATTGGGGAATGGGGATCATGATACCGTCGGCAGGGTCTGAAATGAGCAGCTCAAGGATATATTTTGCTCCCTCGCTGGCGCCATTCGTCAGGAAGATCCGGTCAGGGTCTGCCGGTACAAAATCTACTGCCGCCGGCCGGTCTCGTTCATCGATGAACCGGGCAATGGCTTCGCGGATAAACCGGGGACCGCTGCTGGCGGTGTAGGCGCCGGTGCCCGAGGGCATGTTCTTCAGGATCGTTTCGGCGGTTGACAGGATATCTTCTGCCAAACCTCCCCCAGAGTTTAAACCGGCTTTTTTCTTTGTCAGATTGTCCGGGGGATTCACCACCAGACTCAAAACCTGACGGTAGAATGAGAGGGGTTTCTGACCCAGCGCCTGCGGGTTGCCGATATTGCAGGGGATGGTTTTAAAGCCGGCTTTTTCCAACTGTGCCGCCCGTTGGGGAATGGCACCGCGAACGGCATATTCCATCTCCAGAATATTTTGATTGATTACCACGGGTTGTAAAGATTTGTTCATCTAAAAGCTCCAACGCTACGCTATAAAATGCATTATTATCTTGAAATAAACGCCGTAAAATTAACCCGGAATCACGGATATTATTCAGTGGATTAAATTGGCATTAACCCTGGGGCAAGCCTGCTGCATGAACGGCATATCTGCTGAATGAACCCTGGTGCATCTGCAGAAAGCTCTAATTGAAGGAAATGAAAATGTTGAAAGACCTGGTTCAAAAAACCAGAAGCTGCCGGCGTTTTAAACCCGGAATTATCGAGAAACAAATTCTTATGGATCTCGTTGACCTTGCTCGATTGACCGGCTGTGCGAAAAACATGCAGACGATCAGGTATCTGCTTGCAGGCGATGCCGGACTGAACCGTCAGATCTATGACACACTGGCCTGGGCCGGTTTCCTGAAAGACTGGCCCGGTCCCGTACCCGCCGAGCGACCGGGAGCCTATATTATCATGACTCACGACACTCAGCTTCCCAATCGCTGGATCGATTATGATCTCGGGATTGCCGCCCAGACGATTTTACTGGGAGCCACTGAGCTGGGTTTGGGCGGCTGCATTGTGGCAGCGATCCGCAAAGAAAAATTGCGCCGGGTGCTCAGGCTGAACGACCGCTACGAAATCAAACTTGTACTGGCACTGGGGATTCCCAAAGAGAAGATCGTTATCGATACCGTGGGGGCTGACGGAGATACCCGCTACTGGCGGGAACCCGATATGACGCACCACGTGCCCAAACGCAGTCTTGAAACGATCATACTGGAAATTCCGGCCATATCTCAAACGGAATGACGGGCGGAAAACAGCATCGGTTCCGTTAAAGGGAAAAATCGTATCTTTACGCCCCTGTTTGCAGGAGAAAACCGGACTTTTCTGCAAATTTTACTTTGAAGGGCTGAAAATTACATGAGACAACCGCCGAACAGAAAATATCGGAATCCGGATTCATCAGGAAACGGAGTGGACCCAGAACAAACATGAAAACAGAAAAACACAAATGGATTAAAAAATTCCTGCTGCTCATAGCGGCAAAACCCAACATTCTCGTTGGCGGGCAAGCCGTGATCGAAGGGGTGATGATGCGGGTTCCCGGGGCGTATGCCACAGCCGTACGGGACCCCAAAGGTATCATTCAAACCGACCGCAGTGAGTTTCGGTCCGTCACCGAACGAAAACCGAAATTGAAAAAGCCGATATTACGCGGGGTAATAGGTCTTTTTGAAGCCCTGAAGATTGGGATGAAAACCCTCCAATGGTCTGCCGATGTGGCCATGCCTGAAGAATCGGAAAAACCCAAAAACAAATTTTTAGAAAGTCTCACAACCGTCTTTGCCGTAGCCCTGGCACTGGGCCTTTTCTTCGCTGCCCCAATCGGACTGACAACCTGGTTATTCGATAAGGACAACGATCCTTTCACTTTTAATCTGATCTCCGGCGTCTTCCGGATTGTCTTTTTTCTGGTTTATCTCCTCATCATCTCACTATTGAAGGATGTCCGGCGTCTTTTCCAGTATCACGGCGCAGAGCACAAAACGGTTTTCACCTTTGAAGCCGGGAAGCCCCTGACCGTTGAAAACACCCGGGAATTTTCCACGCTGCACCCGCGCTGCGGGACCAGTTTTCTTTTCATCATAATGCTGGTTGCCATCCTGACTTTTGCCGTCATCGATTCCATACTCGTTCTCATCGTAGGTGATATCAAGGTCTGGATGCGTCTCATCCTCCACCTGCCCCTCATTCCTCTGGTGGCGGGAGTGGGGTATGAGGTGCTCAAACTCACCGCCAGTCATCGGGACAAGGCCTTTTTCAGGATGCTGTCTGCGCCGGGACTGTGGCTGCAGAAGATCACCACCAAACCCCCTGATGACGGGCAGCTCGAAGTTGCGGTGGAATCTCTCAAGGCGGCTTTTGGGGAGAAGCTTGCCGACTATGAAGGCCGGAAATTTACAGCGGAGGCCATCGGCTGATGATTGACAAAGCAAAAGCGATTCTGGATCAGTTCCGTGAGCTGGACGAACAGCTTCGTCAGCCGGATATTACTGCGGACCTGAAAAAATACCAGCGGCTCATGCGCGAACGACGCCACATGGAAGAACTCGCTGAAAAAGCCGGCCGGTATGTTGAGCTGTCGGAGCAGCTAAGCGAGGACGAAGAAATTCTCCAGGGGGACGATGACGAATTGAAGGAACTGGTCAAGGATGAGATCGGGGGGCTGAAAACCGCTCTGGCTGAGCTGGAGGAGAGGCTGAAAGTCCTGTTGATCCCCAAAGACCCGGATGATGACAAAAACACAATTCTCGAAATTCGCAGCGGTACGGGCGGGGAAGAAGCAGCCCTTTTTGCCGCCGACCTCTATCGGATGTACATGCGCTACGCCGAACAGCGCAACTGGAAAACCGAACTGCTGGACATGAGCGGGTCTGAAACCGGCGGGATCAAAGAGGTCATCGTCAGTATCATCGGTGACGGTGCCTATGGTGATCTAAAATTTGAATCCGGCGTTCACCGGGTGCAGAGGGTTCCGGTGACCGAATCCAGCGGCCGGTTACACACCAGCGCGGCCACTGTCGCGGTGCTGCCGGAAGCGGAAGAAGTAGACCTGGAGATCAATGACGAAGACCTGAAAATCGATACCTACCGGGCGTCCGGTGCCGGTGGTCAGCATGTGAACAAAACCGAATCTGCGATCCGCATCACCCATCTTCCTTCGGGATTGGTCGTCACCTGCCAGGATGAAAAATCCCAGCACAAAAACCGGGAGAGAGCGCTGAAGGTCCTGCGGTCACGGCTTTATGAAATGAAACAGAAAAAACTCGCCGATGAAAGGGCGAAAACCCGCAAATCCATGGTGTCCACAGGCGATCGCAGCGCCAAGATCCGTACTTATAATTTCCCCCAGGGCCGCCTGACGGATCATCGCATCAATCTCACGCTTTACAAGCTCACCGCCATCCTCGACGGAGACCTGTCTGAGGTCATCGAAGCCCTCAAGATCGAAGATATGAAAATTAAAATGGATGAGGCCAGAGTCACAGTGTGACCGCAGCAGATTCTAAAATCTGGCGTATCATCGACCTCATCAAATGGGGTGAGGACTACTTCAAGTCGCACAACATCCCCAACGCCCGTCGTGAATTGGAATGGTTTCTGGGGAATATTTTAGACTTGAAGCGAATTGACCTCTATCTGCAGTTTGAACAGCCCCTCTCGCAGGCCGAGCTGGACACCTTCAGATCTTTTGTCCTGCGCCGTATCAAAGGCGAACCCTTCCAGCATATTATCGGTATTGCGCCCTTTTATGGCCGGGATTTCAAAGTCACCGAGTCGGTTCTTGTCCCCCGTCCTGAAACAGAATTGATCATTGAAATCCTGAAAAAAAACGGCCGTGTCGGCTCTGTGCTCGAGATCGGTACCGGATCGGGATGTATTGCTGTCACCGTATTGCTGGAAAACCTGGCAGACAGAGTGATCGCAACCGATGTTTCAAAATCGGCCCTGGCGATTGCGAGAGAAAATGCGGAAAGACACAAAGTTTCACAGATATCCTTTCGACATCATGATTTTCTTCAGGATGATATCAGCAGTACTTTCGATGCGGTGCTTTCCAATCCGCCGTATATTGGAGTGAGTGAACTGAGCGGCCTGCAGCCGGAAGTGAGAGACCATGATCCCCGGCAGGCGCTCACGGACGGCGCCGACGGCCTGACCTTTTATCGGCAGTTTGCCCGGCGGAGAGCGCTGTTGAATGAAGGAGGCTGCATGCTGCTGGAGATTGGCGGGGAACATCAGGTTCCGGCACTTGAAAAAATATTTCAGACTGCCGGATTGAACCTGACCATTCATAACGATCTGCAGGGAATCCCCCGGGTGGCGGAGATCAGATGATACCCTCTGTGAGAGAACTGTTTTGGGGAATTTTCGGAGCCGGGACATATGCCTGAATGGAGGGTTATCTGGCGGATGGTGCGCCCTTTGAATATGATGCTGGGAGTCCTGTCCGTGGCGATAACGGCCTGGCTGCTCAGGGCAGTTGATTTATCGGGACTACTGTTGGCTGGTGCCGTGGTGGCGCTGTTTACAGGCGGAGCCAATGTAACCAACGATGTTTTTGATTTTGAGATTGATAAGATCAATCGTCCTGATCGTCCCCTGCCTGCCGGAGAAATCAGTCGTTCAGCGGCGATCTTCCTGGCTGTTTGTCTGTACGCCGGCGGTATGATAGCGGCGTTTTTCCTCAGTCGTCCGGCTCAAATTATAGCTTTTGTTCTGGTCCTGCCCCTGCTGATTTTTTATACGCCGCTGCTCAAGAAAATACCTCTGTTGGGAAACATTACGATTGCAGCACTCCTTGGGACCGTTTTTTTGTTTGGTGAAGCCGCTTTGTCGTCAACTGTCGAAAAGATGTGGATCCCGGCAGCCCTTGCTTTCGGTTTGAGTCTTATCAGAGAACTTGTCAAAGACCAGCAGGATATTCCCGGCGACAGGGAACAGGGGATCAGCACCTTTCCCGCCAGATTTGGTCTTCGGGCATCCCTGGTCCTGGTGACGATCCTGGTGGCTTTGCTGTGCCTCCTGGCACCCTTGCCGTATGTGCGTGATCTTTACGGGAAATGGTATTTAATTTCACTCATTTTTGGTGTTGAGGTACCACTGATTCTCAGTATATTTTACCTCTGGAAAAATCCTACTTCCGCTGCATCTGGAAAAATCTCCGGTGTACTGAAATTGACCACCATTGCAGGGATGTTGGTGATCTTTCTTTCGAGATCGTCATAAGGCTCCGGGTCCGGTTGAATTCCGGGCAGGATGTGTTTGGCTGCGCCAACAGGAGCCGCCGGCCTGCACAGGGATGCTGAGTCGAAAACCTGTACAAAATACATTTACAGCAAACCAATCGAGCTCCTGGTCAAATTATTAAGAGTTAAACTGTTGAAATTTAATGTCTGAATTCGTTCATTTACACAATCATACTGACTTTTCATTATTGGATGCCGCACAATCCGTCGAGATGATGTGCCGCCGGCTGGACGATCTGAAAATGGACACCATTGCCGTTACGGATCACGGTAATCTCTTCGCCATGCTGCCCTTTTACAAAACCGCCCGTAAAAAAGGCATTAAGCCCATCCTCGGCTGCGAGGTCTATGTCGCCGCCGGAAGCCGCCATGACCGGAAGCAGGTGCTGCAGCAGGGAGTGAAAAAATGGGGTTACCACCATCTGGTGCTCATCGTTCAGAACACAACCGGTTACCGAAATCTCATGAAGCTGGTTTCCCGGGGCTATTTGGAAGGATTTTACTATCGACCCCGGGTTGACAAAGAATTGCTGCGGCAGCTTAATGAAGGGCTGATCGCCTCCTCCGCCTGCCTGGCCGGCGAGGTGACAGGACATGCCGCCAGGGGGGATTATGAAGCTGCTAAAAAGGCTGCCCTTGAGTACGCCGAGATTTTTCCGGGTCGGTTTTACCTGGAGCTGCAGAATCACACAATCCCCGAGGAACTGGCCTCCCATGAAATCCTGAAGAAATTATCTCAGGAACTGGGGCTCCCGCTGCTTGCCACCAACGATAATCATTATGCAATGGAAGAACACTGGGAGGCCCATGACGCCCTGGTGTGCATCGGGAAAAATGCCGACATGAGTGATCCCCAGCGCCAGCGCTACGTTCCCCGGCAATTCTATATCAAGTCTGCAGATGAGATGGCTCAGCTTTTTAAAGATACACCTCAGGCGCTTGAAAATTCTCTGGCCATCGCAGAGCAGTGTGAAGTGGAGATACCCATGGGTACTCTGCATCTGCCCAAATTTCAAATTCCCGCCGAAGCCGGGACGCAGGATCCGGATGAATATCTGCGGATGATCTGTGAACGGGGGCTGGCAGAACGCTATAAGCCCCTGACGCCTCAGATCCGACAGCGCCTGGACTATGAGCTGCAGGTCATCCGAAAAATGGGCTTTGCGGGGTATTTCCTGATCACCATGGATTTCGTACGCTATGCAAAAGACCATGCGATTCCGGTGGGTCCCGGACGAGGGTCCGCCGCCGGCTCTATCGTGGCCTATGTCACCGGGATCACCACGGTGGATCCCATCCAGTATGATCTGCTGTTTGAGCGTTTTCTCAATCCCGAGAGAGTCTCCATGCCGGACATCGACATCGATTTCTGCATGGAAGGCCGGGGCAGAGTGATCGAATACATTAAGAAACGCTATGGAGAGGATTCCGTCTGTCAGATCATTACCTTCGGCAAGATGAAAGCCAAATCCGTCGTACGGGATGTGGGTCGCGTACTGGGGATGTCCTATGGCGAGGTGGACCGGATTGCAAAACTGATCCCCAATGAATTGAAAATGACCCTGTCCAAAGCATCAGAAGTCAGCAAAGAATTGGCGGAAGTTCCCAAAATTGACGAAAAACACCGGAAACTCCTGGAATATTCTCATGTTCTGGAGGGGCTCCACCGGCATGCTTCCACCCATGCGGCAGGAGTCCTGGTCGCCCCGGGGCCGCTGATGGATTATATTCCGTTGTACAAACCGGCCGGTTCCAATGATATTACCACTCAGATCGAAATGGATTCACTTGAGGAGATGGGTCTGTTGAAAATGGATTTTCTGGGGCTCCGTAATTTGACCGTCATCGATAAAACCGTGCGCATGATCCGGAAGAACCACGGTGTCGAGGTGGATATCGAGAACCTGAACCTTAACGATGAAAAAACCTTTGAGTTGTTTGCAAAAGGACACACGGTCGGTGTCTTTCAATTCGAATCCGGCGGCATGCGGGAATACCTGAAGCAGCTGCAGCCCACTTCAATTCATGATCTCATCGCCATGAATGCACTCTACCGGCCGGGGCCCATGAAAAATATCCCCGAATTCATCGCCCGCAAACATGGACGGCAGAAGATTTCCTATCTGCTGCCTCAGCTGGAGGACGTACTGAAAGAAACCTACGGGATCATCGTTTATCAGGAACAGGTGATGCAGATCGCTTCACTGGTTGGGGGCTTTACATTGGCACAGGCCGATATGATGCGGCGGGTCATGAGTAAAAAGAAGGCCAAAGAGATGGCAGCCTTCAAAGTCGATTTTGTGGCAGGCGCCGAAAAACAAAATATCCCCCAAAAGAAAGCCGTTGAAATATTTGACCTCCTTGAAAGATTTGCCGAGTACGGGTTTAACAAAAGCCATTCTACGGCTTACGCCATTGTGGCCTACGAAACGGCCTGGCTGAAAGTACATTATCCTGCTGAATTTATGGCCGCGAATATGAATTCGGATTCAGACACGCTGGATCGGGTCGTCACCCTTATAAATGAAGCGCGGGATATGGGAATCGAGGTACTTGCCCCGGATGTGAATACTTCCTTTGCGGAGTTTGAAGCCACCAAAGAGGGTAAAATTGCCTATGGATTTTCGGCCACTAAAAATATTGGTCATAAAGCCGCCGAAGAGTTGGTTCGGGCCAGAACTGAAAAGGGTCCCTATCGATCGATTTTCGACCTTGTGCGATTCGGCAATCCCCAGATCATTAACCGCAAGGTGCTGGAAAGCCTCGTATTATCGGGTGCCTGTGACGGTCTGGAGGGTCACCGGGCCCAGCAGTTTGCCGCCCTTGACAGCCTTCTGCAGTTTGGACAGTCCATGCATGCCGAAAAAAATAAGGACCAGGTAGATCTGTTTGGGAACAGCATCAGCGAGGTAGTTACCGAACCTCCTTTGCCGGATGTGGAAGCATGGTCAGAGGCGGAATGTCTGGCCCGTGAAAAGGAACTCATCGGATTTTACCTGTCGGGGAACCCCCTCGATAAATTTGATGAGGACCTGCGGGAATTCAACAATGTTGATCTGGGGAACTGGGATAAGGAAAAACTTCCGGCAGAACTGCATGTCGGCGGGATTATCTCAGGCATAAAGAAACTCATCGACAAAAAGAACAAACAGTGGGCGATACTCACCCTCACGGGACGGACCGGGCAGGCAGAAGTTTTTGTCTTCGCAAAACAATATTCCAAACTCGCAGACCGCCTTCACATAGATGCGCCCGTTTTCGTAAAGGGGGCCCTGTCAAAGCGAAACGGCGATGAAGAGGTGCTGAAAATTCTGGCGGATGATATTATACCCGTTACCCAGGCGCGGCAGTATTTCAGTCACACTGTCAATATACGCCTGCAAAGAGACGTCTCCGATAAAAATATTCTTGACGCGATCATGAAGCTGGTGGGTACGAACGGCGGTAATTGCAGCCTGGTTTTTCATCTAGTGAGATCAAAGGGGTCGGTTCAGAGAATCAAGGCCGGTAAAACAAGCGTCTCACCTGCTCCGGAGTTCATCGCCGGCCTGAGAAAAATTGTACAACCGCAAAATGTATGGATTGACTGATGATTGCCGTTTTACAGAGGGTTTCACAGGCGGGTGTTGAAGTCGGGGGCGAAACGGTTGGGGCAATTGGTGCAGGACTCCTAATTTTACTTGGCGTTTCTACGGAGGATTCGGAACAGGATGCGGATTATCTGGCGACGAAAATTGCCGGGTTGCGGATCTTTCCGGACTCAAAAGGCAACATGAATATATCTCTGCAGGATGTTCGGGGCTCGGCTCTCGTAGTGAGTCAGTTCACGCTCTGCGCCAATTGTCAAAAGGGGAAACGCCCCAGCTTTAACCGGGCTGCTCCGGCAGAAATGGGGAAACGACTGTACCGCTATTTCATCGAGCGCCTCAGAGCACAGGAAGTCCCCGTTGAAACGGGAATTTTTGGTGCTATGATGGAGGTGCAGTTGATAAATCAGGGTCCGGTGACGATTGTGCTTGACAGCAAGGAAAAATGAATATGGACAGAAAAATACGCATTGTAATGGCGAAACCCGGCCTGGACGGGCACGACCGGGGTATCAAAATACTTGCCCGGGCTTTTCGGGATGCCGGAATGGAAGTGATCTACCTGGGGCTGCGCCAAACTCCAGAAATGATCGTCTCGGCAGCAGTTCAGGAAGATGCCGACGTGATTGCCATCTCCAGTTTGAACAACGCCCACATGACCATTTTCCCGCGGGTACTCGATCTGATGAAAAAGAACGGTATCGGCGACCGTCTGCTCACGGGCGGGGGAATTATCCCGGAAAAAGAGATGAAAAAATTGAACGAACTGGGGGTGGGTAAATTATTCGGTCCCGGAACAGTCATTCAGGATACTGTGGACTACATAACCGGCTGGGTCAATGAACACCGCAAATAGAGCCCGGCAGCTGCTGGAGACACTTGCTAAAAAAAGAGCCGAAGCCCGGGTCGCAGGCGGCAGAGAGCGGCTCGAGCGTCAGCACGAAAAGGGGAAGCTGACCGCGCGGGAACGCCTGGAAGTTCTCCTTGACAAAAACTCCTTTACCGAGATGGATATGTTTGTGAAGCATCGCAACCATGATTTCGGCATGGAAAAAAAGAAATTTGCTACTGACGGGGTCATTACCGGGTATGGACTTATCGAAGGCAGAAAGGTGTTTGTTTTTTCCCAGGATTTTACCGTTTTCGGCGGCTCTCTCTCCGAGGCTTTTGCGGAAAAGGTCTGTAAGGTCATGGATCTTGCCCTGAAAGTCGGGGTCCCGGTCATCGGCCTGAATGATTCCGGCGGCGCCAGAATTCAGGAGGGAGTTGTCAGTCTGGCCGGATATGCGGATATTTTCCTGAGAAATACACTGGCGTCGGGTGTCATTCCTCAGATCTCGGCCATCCTGGGCCCCTGTGCCGGGGGAGCGGTGTATTCGCCGGCGATCACTGATTTTATCTTCATGGCAAAAAAAACCAGTCATATGTTTGTCACCGGCCCGAATGTCGTCAAAACGGTGACCCACGAAGAGGTTTCCATGGAAGACCTGGGGGGTGCAAATACGCATGCTGAAAAATCCGGCGTGGCCCATTTTGCCTGTGAAAACGAAGTGGAAGTACTTACGGGCATCCGCAGATTAATAACCTATCTGCCCCTGAACAATTTGGAGGATCCTCCCAGAGTTGAAGCCAGGCCTCCGGATGAAGAAAACCGGGCCGCCATTGACGATCTGGTGCCCATGAATCCCACCAAACCCTATGATATGCAGCGGGTGATTGCGTCAATTGTGGATCAGGATTCTTTTTTTGAGGTGCACAGCGGGTTCGCGCAGAACATCATCTGCGGATTTGCTCACCTGGGGGGTCATGCAGTGGGAATTGTAGCCAATCAGCCGGCCTTTCTGGCCGGCGTGCTCGACATACACTCTTCGCAGAAGGCCGGGAGATTTGTCAGGTTCTGCGATGCTTTCAATATTCCGCTGGTCACCTTTGTGGATGTTCCGGGATTTTTGCCTGGGACGGATCAGGAATGGGGAGGCATCATCAAAAACGGAGCAAAGCTGTTGTATGCCTATGCCGAGTGCACGGTTCCGAAGCTCACGGTGATCACGCGGAAAGCTTACGGCGGTGCCTATGATGTCATGTCTTCCAAGCATATCCGTGGGGATCTTAACTTTGCCTGGCCGACGGCTGAAATCGCGGTGATGGGTCCCAAAGGTGCCGTTGAGATCATCTGGCGCAAGGAAATTGCCGCGGCCGAAGATCCCGCCGGCATGATGGATGAACTTACGGAAAAATACCGGGAAAAATTTGCCAATCCCTACGTAGCGGCAGAGCGGGGCTATATTGATGATGTTATCGAACCGCATGAAACCCGGGAGCGTTTGATCGGCGGTCTGGAGATACTGGCGACCAAAGTGGATTCAAATCCGAAAAAGAAACATGGGAATATACCACTATGAGTTTAGATTTGACGAGCGTTACGGAAATGGAAGACTATTTCGCGGATCACGGAGACACTCCGCTGTTTCCCGTTCTGGCAGAACTCTACTATAAACAAAAAGATTTTGAGCATGCCAGGGGCGTGTGCGAGATAGGCCTGGACAAACATCCGGACTCGGCAGACGGCGCCTTTATTCTGTCAAAAATTGAGCTGGTGGATAAAAACCTCCCGGAATCCGAAAAGCTCCTGAAAATAGTGGTGAACGGGAATCCGGTGCACATCTTTGCCCTCAGACTCCTGATGCAGGTGCAAATCGCGCTGGACCGCAGCTCAAATACCGTACAAAAAACCGTGGAACACCTGCTCCGAATTTATCCGGATGACGAAGAATGCCTGAAATGGCTGGCAGAGCATAAAAATCGACCGGCGGAACCCGAGCCGGAGCAGACGGAAACACCAAAACTTCCGGCAGAGGCACAACCGGCTTCAACGGAAAATTACATCAAGGTGAATTCCCGCATGGCTACATTTACCCTGGCGGAAGTTTTTATCAAACAGGGTAATTTTCTCCAGGCCAGGGAAATTCTCAACCTCATCGAGGAAAAAGGGGGAAACACGGACCGAATTGCGAAGGAACGTAAACGCATTACAAAGCTCATGGCGGAACAGGAATCAGCAGATGAATAATATTCAAAACAGGCTGGAAAAGATCAGGAACCGGTTCACTGAATACGGTATTGAGGGATTTTATGTGACGAATCTGACAAATGTGCGCTATCTCTCGGGCTATACCGGCTCGGCGGGCCAGCTGCTGATCCTTCCGGACGGGGTCCACTTTTTTACCGATGGTCGTTATATTGAGCAATCCCGGGCCCAGGTGAAAAATGCAGAGATACACATCATTGATAACTCAGGTTACACAAAATACATTCGTAAACTCAATATCCTGCCAAAAGATATCCGCCTTGGTTTTGAATCCGACCACATGTCCGTTACGCAGTATCAGGCTCTGCAAACCGAGTGGCATTCCATCAACTTTGTCAGGACCCAAAATATGGTAGAGGTCATTGCTGCCGTGAAGGACCCATCAGAAATTGAAGCTCTGAAAACAGCCATCGAGATTACGGACAAGACTTTTTCAGATATTCTGCCTGAGCTGAAAGCCGGTGCCGTGGAGCGCCATATTGCAGCAAAAATGTCCTATCTTTTCCAACTCAACGGAGCTGAGGGGGATTCCTTTGATACCATCGTTGCCAGCGGTAAATTCAGTGCCCTGCCCCATGCTACTCCATCCGGCAAAGCTTTCGAGGTGGGGGATTTTGTGGTTCTCGATTTTGGCGCCCTCTATGATGGCTATCATGCGGATATGACGCGGACGGTTGTGATTGGTAAAGCATCTTCGCAACATCGGGAAATTTACGATCTCGTACTTAAAGCGAATCTGGCCGGCATTGCCGCCGCCCGGGCCGGGATGACCGGCGCTGAACTCGACAAAGTCTGCCGGGATATTATCCGTGATCAGGGGTATGGCAAGGAATTCAGCCACTCTACCGGACACGGTATCGGGCTGGAAGTCCACACCTATCCGCGAATCAGCGAGGTGAACACCAAACAGCTGCTTGAAAATTATGTCGTGACCATCGAACCGGGAATCTATATCGGTGGTTTTGGCGGTGTCCGGATTGAAGATGATTGCTGGATTCACGCCGACAGCTGCACGGCATTGAATGCTTCCACAAAGGAAATGCTGGTTCTGGACTAGAGCATGAAAAAGATGTCTGCAGGGTCCCAATTCTCTGAATACGAAAATACGATTTACCATGACGCCAAACGCTATGATGATGAGCACTGGTGGAAAAAGGATGATCTGGAGTTCTGGCGCGAAATGTACCGCAGTTCCCCGGGACCGGAAGTTCTCGAACTGGCAGCGGGAACCGGCCGGATTGGACTCCCTCTGCTTCACGAGGGTGCCATTTACACCGGCATCGAAATTTCACCCGAATTCTGTGATCGGGCCCGCCGGAAGTTATTTGAATTCAAAGACCGGGCACAGATCATTCAGGGAGACATCCGTGATTTCCAGCTGGGTAAAACCTTCGATCTGATCTTCATAGGATTCAATTCCTTTCTGCATTTGCTGGCCGATCAGGATGCACAGGCCTGTCTGAACTCTGTCCGGGGGCATATGCACGCTGCCAGCCGCTTTGTGATTGATATTTTTATACCCAACCCTCTGTTTTTGTACAGACCCGAAGGAATGCGCTATCCGACTATGGAGTACCGTGATTCTGAGACCGGCGAGATCGTTCAGGTTGAAGAAACCAATGATTATGATCCGGATACGGGAATCAATAAAATTCGCTGGTTCTATATTTCAGAAGACGGGAGTGAAGAAGTTTTCGACTTCACCATGCGGATGTTCTGGCCCGACACGATGAACAGGTTGCTCATCGATGCCGGTCTTGTGATAGAGTCCGTCTGGGGAGATTATGAAAAAACCCCTCTTGACGAAGCGAGTCATTTGCATTTGTATGTGTGCCGTCTGCCCTAGCCGGAAACCGGTATCACCAGGGGACACAAATTGATGTACCCCGTTCGGATTTAAAATGACACCTCGTATCACAACAATATTTTTTGACCTTTTTGGTGTTCTGTTGGGAACGGATCAGTCCGCAGTGATACACTATATCTCGAAACAATTGAAAAAACCTTACCGGGAATGTCGTGAAATTGTAACCGGTGAAATTTACATGCGCTATGAACGGCGGGAAATTGACTTCAAAACCTATCTGGCCGAACTGCTGAGAGCACTGCCGGAGGGTGATTTACTGGACCCTGAAGAGCTGCGGCTTCGCTGGCTGAATCGTCAGATCGCCGAGCTTCCGTTGGCAGGTCTCCTTCGGCCCCTGGCCCTGAGATATCAGGTCTGGGTTCTTTCGAATACGACATCAGATCATGTAAATTTATTAAAAAGTCAATTCGATTTTTTACGATTGCCTCACGGGTTTGTGACCTCTCAGGCAGCCGGTGTGCCCAAGCCTCACCCGGGCATTTTTCAATTTGCACTGCAGAGGGCCAGAGCCGCTGCATCTCATTCTGTTTTTATCGATGACACCCGCAGGCACGTGAACGCCGCCCGGGAATTGGGATTCATTGCCCATCTGCATCAGGATTTTGAATCCACCGAGGATTTTCTGAAAAAGATTACGGGACTGCCGTTATGAAGGAGGGATAATGGGAATAATTGTAAAACGATTGACGGAGGAAGAGATCGAGAAAAAAGGCATCCGGGACTGGGCGCTCTGGGAATGCGGGATATCAGAATTTGACTGGGAATATGATGAAAAGGAATTCTGTCTGATCCTCGCAGGAGAGGCGGATATTTCGACGGAACAGGGTGTGACCCATATTTCCGCAGGGGATTATGTGGAATTTCCCCGGGGGCTGAAATGCCGCTGGACCGTACGAAAACCCATCCGCAAACATTATAACTTTGGATGAATCAATTGAAACCCCGTAGGACTTCCTCGTTCCGGTCCCGCAGAGCATTTCGGCGTCACGGAACATCCCCGTTTTGCCATCGTAGCACAGCCCCATGAAAAAAATACTTTTCCTTTTCGTATTCATGATACCCCTGCTGGTCTCCGGGGAAAATAAGGCTCCCATCATTCTGTTCCACGGATTTATGGGTTGGGGGAGAGATGAAATGAATAATTATTACTATTGGGGAGGAACATTCGACCTTGAGACCTGGCTGAAAGTGCGGGGATTTGAGGTTTACACGGTTTCCCTGGGTCCCGTATCTTCAAACTGGGATCGCGCCATTGAGGCATTTTATGAGATAAAGGGTGGACAGCTCGATTATGGGATAGCGCATTCCGAAGAATACAACCTGATCCGCAAACCGGAGGGCAGGCAGTTTGCGGGGCTGTATCCTGAATGGGATGCGGAGCATCCAATCCATATCATTGCCCACAGCATGGGGGGGCTCACGGCCCGCAAGCTGGAGCAGTTACTGCAGACGCAGTTCCCCGGGGAAGACAGCCCCCTGCTCTCTTCGACCCTTGACGGCTGGATTAAAAGTATTACGACCATTTCCACACCTCATAACGGCACCACCCTCGCACCGATGATCGAAGACTTTTTCCCATTTCTGCAGAAACTTGCGCCGGTGTTTGCCGGGCTGACAGAGGATACGTTTATCGAAAATCTGTATGATTTTGATCTGGATCAATGGGGCCTTGAGCGCCGGGAAGATGAAAATCTGACCCGATATTTAAAACGCCTGCGGGCATCACCCCTGAGCCGGTCACATAATTTTTGCATCTGGGATTTATCGGTGGAAGGCGCAAAAGAGCTCAATTCCACCTATCACACCGATCCCAACACCTATTACTTTTCTTATGCGACCTATGCTACACGGCGGCAGAAGCACAGCCCGAAGCATATACCCGATCAGGCCATGACCTGGAACCTCTGGTCCTCCGGTTTTGCCATGGGGAGATCTTCACTGATGGATTCTACCTGGTACGAAAATGATGGTATTGTGAATACAATTTCCATGGATGCCCCTCGCTCGGGTGACCATGGTCCCGAGCCGGAAAAAATCTGGGATGGCGTTCCGCAAAAAGGAGTCTGGCAGTTCATGGGAAAATTGCATTACGACCATCACAAACTGGTCGGACACGATCACCGGAAAAAGGATGAAGCGGTCATGAGAAAATTCTACTATAACCTCTGCGAAATGCTCTATGAACTCGATTGAAGCGATTCTTTTCGATCTCGACGGTGTCGTGATTGATTCCGAGCCCCTGTATCAGAAAGGCGAAATCCGTCTTTTCCGTGAATATGGTGTGGAAATTCCTGAAGATGACTGGCTGCTTTTCCGCGGCTCAACGGAAAAATTATTTTATCAGATGGCCCGGGACCGATATCACCTTCAAGCCGGGACAGAGGACCTCAGAAAAAAAGGGCGGGGTTATGTGCTGGAAGAATTTGCAAAGCATCTGGATTACATGCCCGGATTTACGAACCTGATGAAGTCAATCGACGGGCAATTCAAAGTAGGTCTCGTAACAGCCACTCCGGCCGACATGTTTGAGTGGGTCAATTTAAGGCTTAATCTGCGTAAATTTTTTCCCCACATTCTCACCGGAGACATGACGAGCAGAGGCAAACCCCATCCGGACCCATACCTGAAAATGATGAATATCCTGGGCGTTCTGCCGCAAAACTGTATCGTGATCGAAGATTCCCACCATGGGATCACCTCGGGATTACGCTCCGGGGCAAGGGTCATCGCGTTAACCGGTTCCGCCCCTTATGAGAATATGCCGGATGTCCATGCTATAGTGACAAATTTATCCGAAATCACGCCGGATCTTATCAGGTCAATTTCCGCTTGAAACAAACCTTCCTCACGCTTGGGATTCTTGTGGTTGCAATCCCGGTTTTTATCATATGCGGGGTTACCCTGCTGCTGATCTCAATTCTTCTGCCGGGCCGCCTGCATTCAGCGGCACGAATCGCAGCCAGGGTCATTCTGGTTTCCATGGGAGTATCAGTCCGGATAAAGGGAAAACTTCCCCCTGACGGTCAATATATCCTCATGGCCAATCACAGTTCATTTATAGATCCCTTGCTGATGCCCCTGGTTCTGAGGGACAAATATACGGGTATTGTGGCAGATTTCAATTTCAGATACCCTCTTTGGGGCACACTTCTCAAACGCTTCCGGGTCATTCGCATCGACCGTAAAAACCCGGATCAGGCCATTGAGAATATCAAAGCCGCCGAACAATTGATGAAGATGAAAGGTTATAACATCGCCATTTTACCGGAGGGCACCCGAACCCTGACCGGGAAAATGGGACCCTTGAAAAAAGGAGGGTTTTATCTAGCCGTCAACACCGGTGTTCCCATATTACCCGTCGGGATTGAGGGCGCCTATAAGTTCAAACCCAAAAATCGATTTGCCTTTCATCCCGGAGTGGTAACACTCAATATCGGAACACTGATCCCTGTGGAAAAAAACAACACCCGGGAAATACCCGCTTTGCTGCAAAAGACCGGTACAGAATTAAAAAAATTGTCCGGTGAGAAGATTTGATCCTGACTTAAAATCGGTGATTTTATCTTGCAATTATCAAAACAAACCTGCTTTCATCTTCCCGGGTAAAGGACGGTTTTAACCCCCGCTTTTTTAATTCCTGTGCCACACTTTTAAGAGAATCGATATCCCCTAAAATCACTTTTATTGTTTCTGATTCCCCCAGGCTATCCAGGGCTTCGGAGGCCTTGATTTTCGATAAAGGGCACACGTAATTCGATAAGTCGTATTCTTTCACTATTTTTCCCAGTCATTTTTTATTGATGATATCTTTGTAAAAGCTTGCATATTTAAATGCACCATCAGGTGATATCACAACAGCCAAACCCTTGTGCGTCTTGGCATATTGCTGCGCCACGCAGAGTATTGCTCCCGTAGTTGGTCCAACCGGAATCCCGTCTTTCCGGGCCAATTCCATTGCCGCTGAATATGCATCTTCATCCGACACCTGTACACTTTCATCAATAACCGATCGATCCAGAATTTTCGGAATCAGATCTTCACTTAATCCGGTAATTCGCTTCATTCCCGGTAATTTATGATCCATCGATTCCGGTTCAATTCCAATAATCTTGATATCGGGGTTTTGCTCCTTTAGATATTTCCCAATGCCGGTAATTGTCCCGCAGGTACCATATCCAGCGAAGAAATAATCTATTTTCCCTTGTGTCTGTTTCCATATTTCCGGGCCGGTTGTTTGGTAATGAGTTTGGATATTCAGATGATTCTCATATTGATTCGGACTGACATATGAATCTTTGGTGGCCGGACTATGAATTAGTGCATTCACTAATCCCCGGGCTCCTTCAGCCGGAAATAACGGACAAAGTGCATCATCGACTTCCATCACGTTAGCCCCGAGGAATTTTAGAAGAATTTTCTTTTCCTCGGGAATTTTTTCCGGCACGGCAATTTCTATGGGAATTCCCAGAGCATTCGCAATACATGTCAGGGCAATCCCGGTATTACCCGAAGACGGTTCTACAACTGTTTTTTCTCCGATTTCCAGCGATGTTAACATCATATAAGCGATTCTATCTTTAATGGAACCGAAAGGATTATAGCTTTCCAATTTCAGAAATATTTGAAAATCCTGATTTGGATTTGATCGGTTAACCTTCACCAATGGTGTTGGATTATCCCGGCCGGCTATCAGCTGAGTAATATCGGTGTAGACCCTTAAGTCGTGATTTGATTTAGTATTGCTTTGGTTTTTACTCATGAGAATCCCTGTTCGTCATTTCAATAATTGTGTATGAATACCGCACTCTCCGCCGCATTTGCTGGTGTTTTGCCACCTACCATCACGCTCAAGTATTCCGCCGATTTGCGAGCAGGGTTGGCATCCCAATGACCTGTAGCCCAGGGCGTACCAGGGATGTGATTTTATTCCCCGGGTAGCAATATATCTCCAAATTTCTGCTTCGGTGAAAGTGAGAATCGGATTTATTTTTATCAACCCGCCCTTATCTTCAATTTCCCGGTAATCAGCCCGGGTTCTGCCTTCCGTGTTGCGTAAACCACAGATCCATGCATCCAGCGATCTTACCGCTGCTTTTGTTGGTTCCACCTTCAGTAAATGGCAGCACTCATCAGGATCGACTTCATAAATCTCCCGTCCTGTTTCTGCTTTAATCATGAGACTTTTTTGAATGAATTCGTCCGGCGGGAGCAATATTATTTTTAATTCATCATCCCGGAGTTCTTCGGGAATATGCTCCGCTACTAAGTATACGGTCGTATTCAGATTCCATTCGGCATTCAGTAACTTCAAATATTTGTAAGTCTCGTGTGGTTTATAGATTGTCATTACCGCAAAGACCTCTATATCGGGAACCACCTCTTTGGCCAAATGAACGGTCACCATGCTATCTTTCCCAAATGAACATGCTACAGCTACCCGGGGATAGTTGGTTATGGCATACTCAACCAGTTCTTGGGCATGTTTTATTTTTTCTTCCATATTGAATAGTTCCTTTTTCAAAAAGTTAGTTCCCGACGGAATGAGTCGAGAGTTAGGTTATTTTTAAAATTTTCAAATCCTTCCTGATCAATGATATCAGAAATATTGGTATTTTTTTCTTTCATAATTAACAGACATTTTTCAGTGATTGAAAGCGCTTCCTCTTCTGATAGGAATTCAGCAATGACTCCACCGAGCCGAGTATCTTGGCCTTCCTTTCCCCCTGCCAGTATCGTGAACCCTTTTTGTTTTTCAATAATGGCATCGAAAGGACAAATAGAGAGACACTGTCCACAGTGTTTACACATATCGTCATCGATTACAACAACGCTTCCGTTCATTGCCATGGCGTTTACTTTACACACCGGTACACAGATTTCACAGCCAACACAGTTTTTGTCATCGATCCGCGGTTTTACTGCTCCAAGGAAACCCAGATCATTAATGTGCGAAATTCCACATGAATTCGGGCATCCCGAACCGGAGATTTTAATATTCCGGTTATTAAGGTTTAGTGCGGCAATTTTCCCATCGATCTTTTTGAGCAAAGCTTGATTATTCACAACACTTTCAGTACAATATTCTCCAAAGCAGGCTTGAATATTATCTATTCCCTGATCGAGTGTTTGTAATTTGACTTCGATGAATTCCCTTTTTACCTTACACAGGGATTTTTTATCCACGCCGGGAATTTCAGGAGAGCCACGGACTCCGAAGTGGATAATTCCTTGTCCGTATTGTTCCGCAACGTCTGCAATTTTTCTTAACTGAGGTGATGTGACCTCTCCACAGGTAGCCCGGATTTTCAATATGATTGTATTTGGCTCTACCCCGTTTATTTTATTTTTGCAGTTAATAATTGTGGAAGCCGATCCCGTCTGTAAATTCCGGTTAAGTTTTTGCCGGACGTCTTCCCTGCCAAGCCGTTTGATGAGATCAGCGCTCCGGTCTCCCGGATTCCCTTCACTTTTTATAAGATCAAAATAGTTTTGGACAAACCGGACAGCCTGATCGTCAGAGAGATATTCCGCCATCTTTACGCCGATAGACGGTTTTAAACCCAGCCGTCCACCTACGTAGACATCGTAATAGGCCGTCAATCCGTTTGTACCCAGACCGATGAAACTGAGATCGTTCAGCACGCGCGAGATGATACAGTCTTTTTTACAACCGGCCACCCCAATTTTAATCTTGTGAAGTACGGTGTCGCGGAAAAAGAATTCTAATTTTTCGGCCAAAGCAATAGAATTAGTCACTGCATCGGCGCAGACCGTATCATCATAACAAACATTGATGTTTCGTACCCTGGGACCGCATCGGTCTAATTCCAACTCTACATCGGCCAGTTCCTTTTTAACATCTTCAACATCGTTCCAGTGTATATGCGGAATAATCGGAATTTGCCTCGAACTGAATAAGAGAAAACTCCTGGCATATTTGTCGGTAATATCAGCCAGCGTACGAAGCTGTTTTGAATTCAAATTACAGCAAGCGGTTTTAACCCAGATAGAAAACAAATCTTTTCCTTTGAGTTTTACAATACCGCTCTTTCTCAGCGTTTCAATATTTTCTTTTGATTTCCGTCCATTCATTTTGTTATTTTTCTTTCTTTGTTATTTAGTTACTCATAAAAAAAACCCCTTTACTTATACCGGTAAAGGGGTTTTTAAATTGTGTTTTATTCAAATAATCCTACACGGGTATAAATCCTTCCATATTGATGGAGCAACAACAGATATTGCAGATACAAACAGCATCATTCGTTTTCATTTCGTGACGAATTTTGCCGGTAAGGACTATTGGCCGTCCCGGGACTGACGCGCCGGCGTTAAAACCGGTTGGTTTTTTATTATCGATCATTGGTCTAATTTTTTCATTTTAAATTTCCATTTTCCGGGAATGTCAATCAATGTTCCTCTTTTTAATTTTCCCCACCATTTATTGTTGTTCAAAAAAAAAGCCCTTTTACTTATGCTGGTAAAAGGGCTTAAATCTTTTAAATCGGATATACCTATACCGGCAGAAAATTCCTTTCATACATACAACAAGCGCACCGATTTTGTATTTTGATCATCATTTCTTACATCGTTTAAAAATTAACGTCAAAAGTTAAGACGATGTCATTTGTTTCCACAACAGTAATAATATATATTTTTTCCCATAAATTAAGACTTGGCCGACTATGAAGCCGGGATTCCTGCAGATAAGAGATACCATAATATGTTGCCGACGTTCAATTATTGTTAATCCAGTATGTAATTTATAAGGATAATAGAAACTGCCGGAACCTCAAGTGGACAAAAGCCGCATAACGTCAGCATTCGGTAGGACAGATTGCTGCCAGAATGATTCAAATTTCCCAGGGAGTAACCATAGGGACGGAGGGAATCCCGCTAAGGTCCTTGCAATTATAAAAACAAACCTGCTTTCATCTTCACGGGTCTGTCAGTCAGAAGAAAAAATCAGGTTGATTTCTTGAACAGGACAGATCGGATGCCTCTCTCCTCTCCCCGGCGGATTTTCAGAATATTGGGAAGATGCTTGAAGAAACCGATCAGGGATAGCGCAACGGATATCACGATGATCAAACGGGAATAGTGGAAATAGTACAACAATCCGGGCAGCGCAGCATAGAGGGTCACCGAACCAACGGCGATATAATCTGAAACCAGCGAGAAAATCATCATGGAGATCGCCAGGATAAGACCGATGCGCCAGTCAAACAGCAGAAAGGCTCCCAGCAGACTGGCAACCCCCTTACCGCCCCTGAAACCGAGAAACACCGGGAAGATATGCCCGACCACCGCACCGCAACCGGCCAGAAAGGGCAGAATTTCCGGACCATCAACCAGATTTCTGATCAGCACAACTGCAAAGGCCGCTTTAAAAAAATCCATCCCAAAAGTCAGAATACCCCACTTCATTCCCAATACCATTGTCACATTGGAGGCGCCGGCGTTAGTGGTGCCGTGTTCACGAATGTCAATCCGGTGGATGAACTTACCAATGAAGTATGATGTTTGAAAACAACCCAGCAGATAGCCGGCAAGCAGAGCGGTGATGTAAATATTCATGAGGATCCGTTTTGGATTAATTTAGAGACCCGGGAATCTACCAGACAAGCGGTAAAGACAGCGTTTCACAGAAATCAGATGCTTATTCAAAATCTGTAATGGTAATGAACTGGGTAAAGGCGTTCGTCAAGCGGTCACTTTTCCCTTTTCTGAAATCCCTTTAGACCTTTAATCTTCCAGTATTCTGACGAAGCAATAACGTTTAAATGAGAATTCCATTCACAAAAGCACAGGGTACGGGGAATGATTTTATCATCCTCTGGGAGAAAGAATGCCCCGGGGTTATCCGCACTCCGGAGTTCATCTCGGCCATTTGTGCCAGAAGAACCGGCGTCGGTGCTGATGCCCTGCTCATTTTGTCACGAACCCCGGATTTCGATTTTAAAATGGATTATTATAATTCCGACGGCAGCTGGGAGACCATGTGTGCCAACGGTTCCCGTTGCGCGGCCCTTTTCATGGTTGACCGCGGCCTTGCGGGCAATTCGATGCGTTTCCTGACAGGAGACGGATCTCATCGGGTGGAATTCCGCGATTCCCGGCATATTCGCCTGCAGATGACACCTCCCAGCTATGCCGCAGAGCAGCTGTCTGTGGGGGGGTATTGTGGAAATCATGTAGATTCCGGTGCTGCACATTTTGTGATTGAAGCCCCGGGGTTCACCCGGGAAAAAGTCGTCTCGGCAGCACCGGCTATCCGCCATGCTGACTGCTTTGCGCCCAGGGGTGTGAATGTAAACTTTTACCAGCTTGAGGAAGATTCAACATTGCGAGTCCTGACTTATGAAAAAGGGGTGGAAAGTTTTATGCTCTCCTGCGGTTCCGGGTCTGTGGCAGCGGCCTATGATGCCGCACGAAAGCTGCGGTTATCAAGCCCCATCAGTATCCGTGTCCCCGGGGGGAAGCTGCAGGTGGAATTCGATGAAAACTGGCAGGAAGTCTGGCTCACGGGTCCTGCAGTCCTGCTGTTCAAGTCCACGATCGATACGGAAGATCTTTTACAGTAATGCCTGAAGCGATCATCATCAGAGATTTTAAGCTGGAAGACTATACAGCCCTCGTCCAGCTATGGCGGGAGGTAAGCCTGCCCTACAAACCCAGGGGCAGAGACACCCTGGAGAAGATTGCCCGGGAGATCCTTCAGCCGACAGCAATTTTCCTGGTTGCAGAAGCAAAGGAGCAGATTATCGGTGCCGTTCTGGGCACTCATGACGGCCGCAAGGGTTGGATCAATCGGCTTGCAGTGGCTCCCGGGTTCCAGGGACGGGGACTGGGGCGCCGGCTCATCGAAGCGGTAGAGCAGCGTCTGGATGATGCCGGGATCGACATTGTGGCCTGTCTCATAGAAGATTGGAATACTGTCTCGCAGACGGTCTTTACAAAATGCGGCTACAGCCGCCATGACGATATTCATTACTATAGCAAACGCAAAAACAAAGATGTCTGAAAAGACCATCGGTCTTCTGCCGCTACTAAACAATTATAAGGGCTGAAGCATCCGTAATTCCTCCAAAGGTACACTCTCCGTCACCATGGCATTTCTGTTGTGGGGACTTTTTCCCATCTACTGGAAAGCCCTGCGAATGCTGCCCCCTGCTGAAATACTCAGTCATCGCATCATCTGGGCATTTTTGTTTTTCGTTGTGATTCTTACGGTCCGGCACCGTTGGGGAGAATTGGCGTTGGTGGTCCGGGAGAAAAAGAGCCTGCTGACCCTGGCGGTGACGGCAACCCTTATCACAGTCAACTGGCTGGTGTTTATTTGGGCCGTAAATTCAGGCCAGATCGTTGAAGCAAGCCTGGGATATTTCATCAACCCCCTGGTCAATGTGCTGCTGGGGGTCCTGCTGCTTAGAGAACATCTGTCGCGCTGGCAGATTATTTCTGTGGTCCTGGCGGCCATCGGGGTAAGTATTCTCACGATCCAGGTTGACCGCTTCCCCTGGATTGCCCTGACTCTGGCACTTTCATTTGGGAGCTATGGATTTTTACGCAAGACGGCCAGGGCGGAATCTCTCATCGGTTTAACAGTTGAGACGGGCCTGTTGACACCATTTGTGCTGTTCTATCTGTTGGCTGTGGCAGATACACCCGGTGGCGCAGCGCTGCATCAGGGTTTTCTCACATGGGTCTTGCTCGTGGGAGCGGGTGTCGTCACGGGGATTCCCCTGCTGCTGTTCAATTACGGCACCAGGATGATCCGCTATTCAACGGTGGGCTTCCTGCAATACCTGGCGCCCACTCTGCAGCTTTTACTGGGGATTATTCTCTATCATGAGACCTTTACGACCGTACATCTCATTTCTTTTTCTTTCATTTGGCTTGGGTTGATCCTCTATACAATCTCAGCAGCAGAGTTTGGAAAATTTCGCCGCTAACGCCTTTAGCACTGACAGGCAGGGCACAACCTGAAATACCGGCCGGCTCCGCACGAAGGCTCGCAAACACAGATTTGCATATAATGCCATAATATTTGCAAATAATGCTTGCACCATGTTTTTATTCCTCTCTAATTTTCCGGTGATGAAAATGACGGAAAAATACCTGCAACAGACTTTGGACATCCCTGAAATCTTTCAGCCGGAAGGGGAATTGCCCCCGACAATGGCGTTGAACGTCATTGAGACGAACACCCGCTGGACGGAATTTATCGCACAGCTCTCACAATTTGGTGAGCTGGATGTCCCGGAGACCAAAGAACAATTGGAGAGTCTGTTATCCAGCGAAGGGGCACCTGAAAAAAGAGCCGCACTGATGGCGGGCATTGCTCGTTGTGAAATCGGAGAGGGACGTTTTCTCGAAGGGGCTCAGCTGCTGGGGTATGCGTATTCACTGCTCAGTAACGATCAGAGAGAAGCCAGAGCCTTTGTGCTTTTGGAAATGGTGGGTTTTCTGGCAGTTATTGGCAGTTATGATTCCGCACTCATGATCCTCGGGACGGTAAAATCGCTTACACGTTCAGAATATCTGTTAAAACTGGCAAACTATTACGGTCTTGTAAATGTTGGGCGTAAGGGTGACCTTTCTGTGGTTGAGCGCTTAAAAGCCTCCGCAGATTATTTCAAAAAAAATGGTCAGATTGCGACTCTGGCGTACCATTTCAAAAATATCGGGAATATTTTTGGGAAAATGGGCAATTATAAAGAAACAGATATCTATTATAACAAAGCGCTGGAACTCACGGCAGAGCCTCGCTATCGACATATCAAGGCCGCTTTGCTGCACGATGTCGGGATGCTGAAGTTCAGACAGGGCTTGCCGGAGAAAGCCATCCGCTATTTAGAGGAATCGGCCAAAACGGCTGAGAGTTTTTATACCCGCAGCTATGCAATTGGCAATATCGGTTTCATTCATTTTCAGAGAAAAGAATTTGCCCTGGCGACTGATTATTTTGAACGCTCCCTGGATATTGCAAATCACTACGGTGTCTTTCATTTGGTTCCCGGAAATTGCTACTACCTGGCGAACTGTTACGAAAATTTGGGTAAACCGGAACTGGCAGATCATTATTTCAGTAAGGGAGCCGAACTCTCATTGGAACTGGCCCAACGAAAATTTCCCCTGAAAGGAGAGCGGCTGAGGGTCATCGATGCGTATATCGCCTTTCTCAAACGTAATAAAACCAGACCAATGAGCACTTATACGCAATACGAGTTTTCATTCGCCGAAGGGAAACCAATGGGAACAATACGCGCCATCTTTCAGAAATCTCTCATGGATGTGGTTTGCCACAGAGCCGGTTCTGTACAGGAGGCCGTCAAAAGGCTCGGGATGGCCCGGCGTACCTGGTCGAAAACTCAGGAACGTGTGCGGGGCGTCTCCCTCAATGCCATTCCTGAAAGCATTCAACTTTTTATTCAGGACAATGAAACTCTCACCTGGAAAGAGATCAATCGAAAATTTGACGATCATCTATTGGCCTATCTTTACCACAAAAACGATATGAGCAAAAAGAAGTTAAGTACACAATTAGGGCTTAATTACTCCAGGCTCGTCACAAGATTTAAAGAAATAGACCCCAGTATTCTGACCGACCGAAACGTAAACCGGACCCTCGTGAAGGAGGATTTATCATGAGGACATTGAAAATATTGCAGAAACTGCTGTTTGTACTGATACTTGGAATGGCCTCGCTCCTGACGGCCCAGAACCAGGCTGTATTTAGTCTCGGCGCTCTGGACCTGGACGCAGGCACGGTTGAGGTTTGGATTGAAAACGACAGTCCCGTGCATTCCTTCAACATCAATGTCAGCGGAATTATTGTTAACGATGTTTACGGGGGAGCCGCGGAAGAGTACGGTTATCATCTTAATTATTCAGGACACCACGGCAGTTTTATCCACGGTTGGATGATGGGCATGGAAAATGATCCTATCCCGGCTGGCGTGCAATTACTTTTCATAATCGAATTTGAGCCGGTCTATGACCTCCTTTGCATCTATAACGGACAATGCCAGGGGAATAATGACGACGAGTTCGATGTGGATTTAGACTCCTGCCTTTCACTCGAACCGGAGAGCGATGCCGGCTATTTCAATAATATTCTAAACGGCTACCTGTCAGAATACCGGGCCTATGCCGAAGCTACGGGTGACAGTCTCGTGGCTTATGTGACCATCGAAGCGTCAGATGATTTGGATTTCGGAGACGATATAGGACTACTCAGTTTTGAGGGCAATCTCAATTATGGGGACTGCAGCGATGAGATCGGTGAAATTCTCGTAGGATCTGATTTCTGGTACGGCGGCCCCCTCACGATCCCTGCTTACGGCGCGCTTGATTTTTGTGATGAGGGTGGGTTTCAGCTCCCCGGGTTTGCCCAGGGAGAGCCCATATCGGTGCACATTTGGGATGCCAGCGAGGCCACTGAATATGAGATGGATCTGACACAACGGGATGACATCCCATGGAATGGCGGAAACATTATCATCAGTAATATGAGCATCCAGTCCCTGGTGGCGCTGGGGGGTGATCTGGATCAGGACGGCATAATCAGCGTGACAGATGCCGTTATAATGGTCGATTTTATCTTAGGGCTGACGGACTTTTCAGAGAGTGAATTTCAGACCGGGGATTTAAATACAGACGGAGATATTGACATACTGGATGTAGTGGCTCTGATCGAGCTGATCATCCGGGGTTAAGAATAGACTTGAGAAGCAATTCTCAGCAGGAAAATGGGTGTCTGCAAAGAACATCCAAAAAACAAAAAAACGGAAATTCGATAAAAGCCAAACGAGGGATCGTGATTCAAAATGACGAACGATCAAACCGAATCACTGAGCTCCCCCGCCTGACAGACGGCTAAATTTATTTCGAATATCCCAAAGTAAAAAGGAGTAAAAATGAAAAGAATAAGATTAATGAGATCGATAATGTTATCTGCAGGGATATTTGGATTGGCATTTCTCGGCAATCCTCTGAGTGCCCAGGGCGGCATGCACGGCGGCGGTAACGGAGATGGTAACGGCGGTGGTTATATGAATGATTTCGAGATCGTCACAGTAACCGGTGTGGTTTCCATCGATGATGCTTTCAACATGGAGCGGTACTTTCTGGATACCGACGACGACGGCGCGGCAGATTATCAACTGAATTTTGGCCCTCCGGACTATCAGCCCGATAGCGGAGCAACCCGTCCCAATGACGGTGACACGGTAACAATCACCGGTGCGGCTCAGCAAATGATGATGCTGGATTACGAAATGCTCATCGTTTACGAGATCGACGGACTGCAATGGTTCGACCCGGAAAACGGTGACGGCTATGGTGACTGCGGTCATGATGGTGGCGGGATGAACGGAGACCTTGAAGTAATCACTGCTTCAGGGGTAGTTTCAGTCGATGGTGAATTTGAGTACCCGAGATATTACCTGGATGAAGACGGTGACGGTGCAGCTGACTACCGACTGAATTTTGGTCCTCCCTGGTATGAACCTGATAGTGGTGCTGTCCGCCCGGAAGATGGAGATACGGTAACCATTACCGGCGGATTGGGGAACTCGATGATGGATGACCTTTCCGTGATAATGGTTTATGAATTGAACGGACTGATCTGGATGGACCCGACAGACATGGGTGGATACGGACACGACGGCAATGGCGGCATGCATGATGGTGACCATGGCGGTCATGGTGATAACGATGGCGACGGCAACATGCACCCGCACTGGGGTGATGGCGGCCACGGAGATTTTGAAGAAGGCTGGGGAATGCACTTTGGCCACGGAAACGGCCACGGCCACGGAGATGGTGACGGTCACCAATTCCCGGATTCGCTGGATGTTGTTACCGTCACAGGTACCGCTATTATAGAATCGCATATGGGGCACGACCAGTATTATCTGGATGAAGATGGCGATGGCACAGAAGATTATCGCCTGAATTTTGGTCCGCCTGACTATGACCCCGGTAATGGTGCCCAGAGGCCCTCTCAGGGAGACGAAATCACGATTACAGGAGCTTTTGTAGAGATGAACATGGATGACATGATCATCGTCTTTGAGATCAACGGTCTCTGGTGGAGTGACCCCGGTGACTTCGAAGACTGGGGGCCCATGGGTTCAGGCCAGCAGGAAAATATTGTCTCTGTGAATTGCTTCCCGAATCCCTTCAATCCGCAAACGACCATTCAATTTGTGCTGAAAGAAAATTCGAGTGTTGAAGCGGGTATTTACAATATCAATGGTCAATTAGTGCAACAAATTGCCAGCGGTTATCGTGCAGCCGGTGATTATTCCTTTACCTGGAATGCATCGGATCAACCCAGCGGCATCTACTTTGTCAAAATTGCCACTGCCTCTCAGGTCAATGTGAATCGGGTAATGCTGTTGAAGTAAAGACAGCGGCTTATGAAAGCACATTTCAAATGAGAAATGCTGACAGCGAACGGGTGGAGACTGACTTCCACCCGTTCGCTTAGTTAATATTTAATCAAAAGTTTATCACGAGCAATAACGAATATGAAAAATCAAATAAAACCGGCGGAGAAAACGACTCAATCAAATTATGCCGGAACTTTAACGGTAAGAAAATCGTAATAAGGTAAAATTTTACTTGTTTGGTTATTGAGAACCAGTATAAATTGCGCAAAGTGAAAACAATAATTTCCATATTATCTCTGGCGATTGCCCTGAACCTCGGGTCGCAGATTACAGTCTCCTGTAATATGCCAACCTGTGCAATGCAGGATGAAATCACCTGCAGCTGCAACAACGTTGCCACTGATATGCAAATGGACGGCTGCTGTCAGCACGACATGGCCTCCAAGACGGATTCAAAAACATCTTCCCCGAAATGCAATCAAAGCAGAATTGACGGTGTTTTCGTTCCCACTTTTACCATTACTCATGTTGATACCTACATTGGTTTCCTCACTGAAATTTCACTGTTGTCCATCGATGGACACAGTCGTATGTTCACACCACAGCCAACGAATACAACCCACTTTAAACCCGATAAATACCTGAATCTTCCGCTCCTGATCTAAACCCCATTCATTCTCCCTTCACGGGGCAGGCAATCCAGGTTGCCGCCCGGTTCCATACTACATACACTAAACATAAGGTTACTCCATGAAATTCATCGGAATGATTATTCTGATACTGGCTTTCGCCGTGTCGCAGAAATCGCCAGCAGTATATCAAGATGACCAGCTTGAAATGTTACTTCGGCTCGCCATCAAAAACAACCCCGAGATAAAGTCCCGGGAAGAAAGCGTTAGCGCATTTATCCATGAAGCAAAATTTGCAGGGTCGCTTCCGGACCCTCAGCTGACAGCGGGGTATTTTTTTACTCCCGTTGAGACAAAGGTTGGTCCGCAGGAATGGCGGGTAGGACTGATGCAGAAATTCCCCTGGTTTGATAAACTCTCAACCAAACGGAAAGTCAGTCTCTTGAAAGCGGAGGTTGCCACGCAGCAGCTTCGCGCCAGCAAACTTAAAATCGCCCGAGAAGTTCGCACCGTATATCAGAAGTTGAGACTTCTGGCTGTAGATGATTTTATCACCCGAAAAAATCTTGAGATTTTCAAACAGGTCGAAGCTGTGATCAGAGCCAAATATACCACCGGGACAGCCCGTCAGGCCCACCTGATACAGTTGCAGGTAGAAATCCTGAAATTAGAAGATCAACTTGAAACACTGGATGATAAGAAGATTGTCTATAAGGCGGATTTGGCGGATTATCTTGGCGGACTCGAGCTCCCCGCCCTTGATTTCGGGGACCTTGATTACTATGAGGAAGAGCTCATCGATGGCCAGGCGCTCAACTTTGATTACAACCCTGAGATGCAGATAGCCAACCTCCAGGTGGAAATTGCCCGGCGGGGTCTGCATCTGGCAAAACTGGCCTCAATCCCTGATTTTTCCCTTGGTGTAGATTATGTTTCCCTCGGCGGAACCGCCGGAGATAACCCGCTGATGGCCAAGGCCGGGATATCATTACCCCTGTGGTTTGGTAAAAACAGTGCTTTACGGGGAAAGGCCACGGCGGTACAGCAGTCGGCTGAATACAGGCTCAGAGACACAGAGGAAAAGTATGTCGCCCGGCTCGAAGAACTTAGATTCAAATTAGAGGATCAGAGAAGGAAATTTCATTTATACGTCAATGAGCTCATTCCGCTGGCAGAGCAGTCGTATCAAACCTCAGAGGCAGCTTATCTTGGAGAGACCCTTGATTTTGCCTCGTACCTTGATGCAGAGCGTACATTGTTGAATTTACAATTGGCAGCCGCAAGGGCTCGCAGTGATTACTATATTGCCCAGGCAAAATATTTAGAGATAAACGGTTCAGAATTTTAGGAGAATATCGATGAAAACTTTCAGTTTTAAAAATAAAAAAACTTTATACATTGCCGGTCTTGTCATCCTTGCTTTTGTTGCAGGATTATGGCTGGGCAAGCCCGACAGCGCCAAAGCTGTCACGACAGAAAATGCAGCGGCAACTGAGCATGCAGGAGAGGCGGCCGGCCCTGAGTGGTGGACCTGTTCGATGCATCCTCAGATCAAATTACCCGAACCGGGCCAGTGTCCGATTTGCTTTATGGATCTGATCCCACTGGAAACAGCGACCTCAGATGAGGGCCCCCGGGATATTGCTCTCTCTGAAGCGGCTGCCGAGTTAGCGGATGTAGCTGTGGAACCGGTTCGGCGACAGGTTGCGGAGGCTGAAATAACGCTTTCCGGAATTGTCGAGTATGATGAAACAAAATTGGCAAAAATTGCCGCCTGGGTTCCCGGCAGATTAGAACGTCTCTACGTCGATTTTACCGGTGTAGAAGTCCAAAAAGGAGATCACATGGTTGATCTTTACAGCCCCGAGCTGGTTGCCACGCGGGAAGAATTGGAACAGGCTTATTATCAACTGAAATCGGTTAAAGACAAGACCGGCACACTGTATAAAACAGTGGTTGATAATCTTGAAGCCGCCCGTGAAAAGCTGCGGCTTCTGGGGCTCGCTCCAGAGCAGATTAAAGCAATTGAACAGGGAAAAAGTGAAGAAGATGTGATCACGATATTGAGTCCCTTGTCAGGGATTGTGTTACACAAAAATGCTGTGGAGGGTATGTATGTGAAAACGGGCACCCCTATCTACACGATTGCCGATTTGAGTCGTGTTTGGGTTACGCTGGATGTCTATGAATCGGATATTTCCTGGCTGAAATATGGGCAGGATGTAAATTTCACGGTGGAAGCTGTCCCGAGTCAGGTCTTTCACAGCCGGATAGCCTTCATTGATCCCGTACTGGATCCCAAGACGCGCACGATAAAAGTGCGGCTGAATGTTGACAACTCCAACGGTCTGCTCAAGCCGGGAATGTTCGTAAGGGCTACGGCGTTCTCAATTCTGGATGCAAAAGGCCGGGCGGTAAACCCGGACCTGGCGGGAAAATGGATCGGCCCCATGCACCCGGATGTTGTAAAGGATGCCCCGGGCTCTTGTGATATTTGCGGCATGCCGCTTGTAAAAGCAGAATCATTGGGAATCGTATCCATGCCGGCATCGGATAAGCTTCCCCTGATGGTTCCTGCCAGCGCAGTGCTCCTCACAGGAAAAAGAGCAGTCGTCTATGTGAAAAAACCCGGTATGGAACAACCCACTTTTGAAGGCAGGGAAGTCGTGCTCGGAACCAGGGCGGGAGATTATTATATTGTTCATTCCGGCCTTGAAGAAGGTGAAGCTGTGGTTGTAAAAGGAAATTTCAAAATCGACAGTGCCATGCAAATTGCAGCCAAGCCCAGTATGATGAACCCCGGCGGAGGAGGTCCGGCACCGGGTCACGGACAGCATAATATGAGCGGTATGGCTCCGGGATCGAAAGAAATGGCGGACATGCCTGCGACTGAAGCCCCTTTAAATATTCCCGAAAAATTGCTGGATGGCATCTTAATGGTCTATTTGAAACTGCAGGAGAAGCTGTCTCAGGACAATTATGATATGGCTTATAAGAACCTGATGGAAATTCACAGATTGACCATGGGCGTACCCGGCGCTGAGTCCATCATGAAGCCAACGATGAAACCCGTATCCAATATTGTGCAGCTCAGGCAGGTTTTTGAAGAATTATCAACCGTGCTCAGGGGGGCAGCAGCTGCAGGCAGTTTTGGCGGAACCGTGTATGAAGCCTTCTGCCCCATGGCCTTTAACAACAAGGGCGCCTACTGGCTGCAGCAGGATAAGCAGATTAAGAATCCGTATTTAGGTACAAAGATGCCGCGCTGCGGAGAAATCAAGAAAACCTTTAAACGTTGACGCATCAGCTGAAGAAATTTCCTAAATGAAAACAATTCAAGACTTGAAAGAAATATAAAATGCTGGATAAAATTATTAGATATTGCCTCGAAAATAAGCTGATCGTGATCATGGTTCTCATAGGATTGATCGGCTGGGGCGCCATGGTGGCCCCCTTTGACTGGAATCTGGGCGGATTGCCCCGTAATCCGGTCCCTGTGGATGCCATCCCCGACATTGGTGAAAATCAGCAAATTGTCTTTACCAAATGGATGGGGCGTTCGCCTCAGGATGTTGAAGATCAGATCACCTATCCTCTGACCGTTGCCCTGTTGGGAATTCCGGAAGTAAAAACCATCCGCTCCTATTCCATGTTTGGATTTTCAACAATATACATCATCTTCAAGGAAGAGGCGGAATTCTACTGGACCCGCAGCAGAATTCTGGAGAAACTGAATTCACTGCCCTCGGGAACCCTGCCAATGGGGGTACAGCCGGCACTGGGACCCGATGCTACGGCACTGGGTCAGGTATTTTGGTACACCATTGAAGGCCGCGATGAAGACGGGAAACCTGCCGGCGGGTGGGACCTTCAGGAGCTTAGATCTGTGCAGGACTGGTATGTGCGCTATGGATTGCAGGCAGCTGATGGTGTTTCTGAAGTGGCTTCTATCGGTGGGTACGTTAAAGAGTATCAGATCGATGTGGATCCCGCAGCCATGCGCGAACACCATGTTACACTTGGCGAGATCTTCAACGCAGTTCGAAATTCAAACCTGGATGTGGGGGCTCGTACGATCGAAGTAAACCGGGTGGAATATGTTGTCAGAGGGCTGGGTTTCATCAAAGACCTGGAAGATATTGAATACACAGTTGTTAAAACCAACAACAACATTCCGCTGTACATCAAAGATGTGGCTAACGTAACGCTGGGCCCAGCTCTGCGCCGTGGTGCGCTGGACAAAGAGGGCAGCGAAGCTGTTGGTGGTGTTGTAGTTGCCAGATTCGGTGAAAATCCTCTGTCGGTCATTAAAAATGTGAAAGCCAAGATCGAAGAATTAAATCCTGGCCTGCCCACGAAACAATTAGCTGACGGCAGAACCTCACAGTTGACCATTGTCCCTTTTTATGACAGAACGGGTCTCATTTATGAAACCCTGGGAACCCTGAACCATGCCCTGAGAGATGAGATCCTGGTAACCTTAATTGTGGTCATTATCATGGTGATGCATCTTAAAACATCCATCCTCATCGGCGGGCTGCTGCCCATCACGGTACTGTTCGTCTTCATCGGCATGAAGGTTTTCGGTGTTGACGCAAATATTGTGGCCTTATCGGGGATTGCAATCGCCATCGGTACGATCGTAGATATGGGGATAGTTGTCTCGGAGAACATGTTAAAGCACCTTGACGAGGCGCAGGAGGGAGAAGACTCCCTGAATGTACTCTTCAGGGCGGCCTCCGAGGTTGGGAGCGCGGTTCTCACGGCGGTTTCCACCACGGTGGTAAGTTTTCTGCCGGTCTTCGTGATGGAAGGAGCTGAGGGGAAATTATTCCGTCCGCTGGCATACACCAAGACCTTTGCCCTGATTGCCTCGCTGGTTGTTGCCCTGACCATCCTGCCGCTGTTTGCACACATTTTCTACACCAAGCGCATCAACAGTAAAAAATTGAGACTGGTCTTAAATGGCATCATCGTTACGGCGGGCCTTGTGCTGATGTTCAGCTTTAAATGGTGGGTTGGGTTGATCTTTATCATCATGGGTGTTTTCCCTTACGTTAAACAGCTTATGGCTGCAGGTCGGATGGGGACGCCCGGTGTTAAAATTTCAGAGAAAATCCCCTATCTGCTGAACTGGATTGTAGTGGTGATTGTAGCGGGAATATTGTCAGTTACCTGGTCGCCTCTGGGGTATGGACGCAGCGCGTTCATTAATTTCATCTTTGTGCTGATGATCCTGGGAGTTATCATGGCGGCGATTCTCGTCTTCACACACTATTATCCGAGGATGTTGCGCTGGACGCTGGATCACAAGGTACTCACTCTGTCCGGCCCGGCCCTCTTGTTGGTGGTTGGGATGGTTTCCTGGCTGGGGTTCGGAAATGTTTTCGGTTTTCTGCCCAGATTCATGAAATCAAACAGGGTTTTCGCGGATTTGTCCCATACTTTCCCGGGGCTGGGAAAAGAATTCATGCCGGCTCTGGATGAGGGCTCCTATCTCTACATGCCCACAACCATGCCGCATGCGGGAATGGAAGAATCCCTCGATGTGCTGTCAACCCTGGACAAGGCGCTTTATTCTGTGCCAGAGGTTGACGAAGTCGTGGGTAAAATGGGTCGGGCTGAAACACCCCTGGACCCGGCACCAATTTCGATGGTGGAGACGGTCATCAGCTATAAATCGGAATATATGACGGATAAAAACGGTAACCGCCTGCGGTTCCAGGTTGATTCAGATGGTGAGTTCGTCAGGGATGCACAGGGTGAACTGATCCCTGATCCGGACGGCAAGCCCTTCCGGCAGTGGCGCGATCATATTCGTACCGCCGATGATATCTGGGACGAGTTGGTGAAGGCAGCCAGGATTCCCGGCACGACTTCAGCGCCCAAACTGCAGCCCATTTCAGCCCGCCTGGTTATGCTCCAGAGCGGTATGCGCGCCCCCATGGGAATGAAGGTCAAAGGACCCGATCTGGAGACCATTGAGAAAGTGGGACTGCAGCTTGAAAAATATCTGAAAGAAGTCCCGGGTGTTAAATCAGAAATGGTATTTGCAGACCGGATCGTGGGCAAACCCTATCTGGAAATCGATATCGATCGCAGGGCAATTGCCCGCTATGGGATCAAGCTGAAGCAGATGCAGGATATCATTGAAGTTGCCATCGGCGGCAAACCCATCACAACGACGGTTGAGGGCCGAGAGAGATACCCTGTCAGGGTGCGCTATATGCGCGAACTGAGAGATAATATCGAGTCTCTGAGTGACATCCTGGTTCCGGCTCCCAACGGAACGCAAATTCCGATTGGACAGCTGGCAACGATCAAGTATCTCCGGGGACCTCAGGTCATTAAAAGTGAGGATACTTTCCTCATCGGCTATGTGCTTTTCGATAAGAAAAGCGGTTTTGCGGAAGTGGATGTCGTCGAAAATGCCCAGCGCTATCTGCAGTCGAAAATAGATTCCGGAGAATTGGAAATTCCTGCGGGTGTGAGCTATACTTTTGCAGGGTCTTATGAAAATCAGATCCGGGCCGCAAAAAAATTGAGCATGATCCTGCCTCTGGCATTATTCATCATCTTCATGATCCTGTACTTTCAGTTCCGCAAAGTATCAACGACCCTGAATGTGTTTTCCGGTATCTTTGTCGCGTGGGCTGGGGGATTTCTGATGATCTGGCTGTACGGCCAAAGTTGGTTCATGAATTTCAGTCTGTTTGGTGAAAATATGCGCACCTTATTCCAGATGCACCCCATCAATTTGAGCGTGGCTGTCTGGGTGGGCTTCCTGGCATTGTTCGGCATTGCCAGTGATAATGGTGTGATCATCAGCACTTACCTTGACCAGAGTTTTGCTCGTCTCGACCCGCAAAGTGTTCATGAGATCCGGGAAGCTACTACAGAAGCAGGCGCCCGCAGAATTCGTCCGGCGATGATGACGGCCAGCACAACTATTCTGGCTCTGATACCGGTATTGACCTCTACGGGCCGGGGATCGGATGTGATGGTGCCCATGGCCATTCCGTCTTTTGGAGGAATGGTTCTGGCGATCGTGACGACCTTTGTGGTGCCGATCCTGTACTGTGTAATGGCGGAACGCCGAATTGCAAAAGAGCAAAAAATTTAACGGGAGTTGAAATATGAAAGAAATCAAAGCCTATATCAGACCGGAAAAAGTCGATCACGTCATTTTGGCTCTGGAAAAAGAGGGAATTCACGGCATGACCATTATTAATGTGAGTGCAATTGCTGACTGGGCCGACCCTGATCGGACAGCTTTTTCCGTGAAATATGTCGAACGCTACTGTAAGGTGGTAAAGCTCGAGCTGATCTGCCATGCGAGTCAGGAAAGCGTTCTTATCGAAGCAATCCGTAAGGCGGCCTATACCGGTAAAAAGGGAGACGGGAAGATTTTCGTTTCGAAGATAGACGATGCTGTTTCTGTCAGAACCGGCCTTCACGGTGCCGATGCAATATAAAAAGGAGGGTAAATAATGCATTCAATGAATTTGTTTGGAGGTGGTTTTATGATGGTTTTCTGGTGGGGGCTGGTCATCGTTCTCGTGCTGGCTGTATTCAGATGGTTTCAAGGCCAAAGTACGACGACACCGGGCAGAGATTCTGCTGAGGATATCCTGAAAAAAAGGTATGCGAAGGGTGAAATCTCTAAAACGGAATATGAAATCATGAAAAAAGAGCTTGAATAATCAGAGAGGATTTAAAATGATCAATAAACTCGTCATAGGAGCGGCCCTGTTACTTATCGCGGTGGGGTGTAATATTCAACATCATGATGCCGCGCCGGAGCTGCGAAGTGTTACTCCGGCTGATGGGGCTACAGCGGTAGCCACAGATGCAGAAATCACTGTGACCTTTAGTGAGTCAATGGACAGCCAAACCTGCGAGGAACGATTCAGCTTGTTTGAGGGTGTCCTGACCGAAATCCCGGGAGAGGACCATCTTCCAGTCCCGGGCACTTTCAGTTGGAATGGCAGATTTACCGCAATGACCTTTCATCCCGAAACACCCCTTGACGAAAATACAGATTATTCCATCGTCATGCTGGAAGGAATGCAGGGGGAGCATGATCATGATGATATTATGATGGACCATGACCATGACGGCGGTATGATGAGCCATGACATGGACGGTTTCGGGCACAATGCCGGCACGGGGATCATTGTTAGATTTAAAACACAATAGAAAGGACTTAAAATGAAATATTATTTCAAAAATACAGTGGAAAAAGATTTTGATGATACGGTAAACCGGGTTACGGAAGAACTAAAAAAAGAGGGTTTTGGTGTGTTAACTGAGATCAATGTCAAAAACACCCTTAAGGAAAAATTGGATGTAGGATTTCGGAATTATGTTATTTTGGGAGCCTGTAATCCGCCCTTTGCCTATAAGGCCCTGCAGGCAGACGATAAGATCGGCATGCTGCTGCCCTGCAATGTTATCGTGCAGGAGTTGGAGGATGGATTGACCGAGGTTGCAGCGATAGACCCGGCTACGTCCATGAGTATGATTGAAAATGCCGAGCTTGCTGAAATTGCAGATCGAGTCGGCGAAAAATTAAAATCTGTTGTTGACAGATTATAAACTTCATTAACCAAATACCAAATTAAAAGGAAAGGAAATGGAAATGAAAACAAGAAAAGCCATAACCATCATAGGAATGTCACTGAGTTTATTGGCGGCTTTCGCCTGGGCCGGGGACGGTCACGGAAAGATGATGGGGAAAAACCAACAGGGAATGAAAATGGAAGGTGAAGGACATGCAATGATAGATTTGCCCTCCATGCAGTGTGATATGTGTAAAAACAATATCGAAACAGGTCTGTCAAAAATTCCCGGTATCAAATCAGTTGATGTTAATGTTGAGAAAAAAACGGGTCATGTAAACTACGATCCGGCAGTGATTGACGAAAGTGAGATCGAAGTTGCCATCAACAAACTGGGATACTGGGCCAATGACAAACCCGCAGACCCGAATTCTTACGATAACCTGATGGGTTGTTGTCAGATGCCGGAAGAAGAGTATAATCAAATGATGAAAAGTTCAAAAAAGATGACCATGCCTCATGACAACATGATGAAGAAAATGATGGATCGTTCCGGGATGCAGAAAATGGAACATGAGAATATGAAGATGAGAAACCAGGACGGCATGAAGATGGGCAGCATGAAAATGGATAATATGAAAATGGGAGACATGAAGATGGGAAATATGGACATGAAGATGGGTGATTCTTCCGGAAAGACTTCAATGACGATGATCTCACTGCCCACAGTACAGTGTGGAAGTTGTCAGGCTAGAATCGAGTCAAATTTATCAAAAATTGACGGGATCGTTGAAGTAAAGGTTGATATAGACCGTAAAATGGGACATGTTGTCTATGACCCTGAAAAGCTCACTGTTAAATCCATTGAGAATGTAATTGCCTCCATTGGATATCAGGCGAATGACATACCGGCGGACAGCAAAGCTTACGACAATCTGCCGGGCTGCTGCAAAGTCCCCTGAGGCCTTCAGCTGTTTCAGCTGATTAGGGACATTCATTTTTACGGGTTTCTCGGATTTTTCTACAGAATCCCCTGAAGGTAGTGTTGTTTGGTTAGTTGGAAAGGGAGCCCCTGACAGACTTTCTGGTTCCAGTCTGCGTCTGTCAGGGGTAAAACAGGACTTCGCTTTGAATTGGCGAACCGGAAAAAAGTAAAAAAGAAAGGAAATCCAATGGTAAATTTACCAGGCTTAACCGGGGGTTTGAACCTGCATCCTATGGTTGTACACTTTCCCATCGTGCTGATCCTGCTGGCTGTTGTCAGTGAAATTCTGCATGTCAGTCTCAAAAATGAATTTTATGGCAGGGCCGCCGGCATTCTGCTGAACCTTGCCGCCATCAGCGCGGTGGTAGCCGTCTATTTAGGGTATCAGGCCGCCGATGCCGTGGGGCACGATTCACCCGGGCATGACCGGGTTCATGTTCACCGGGATATCATGCTTTGGTTTACAGGTCTCACTGTGGTAATTGCGGGAATATTTCAGTTTATTAAATCCTCCCGGAAAGGATATTACCGGCTGATAGCTCTGGCCGCGGTATCTGTAATTTTGATCATAGGGGCAGACCGGGGCGCCGATCTGGTTTTCAACTATGGCGTGGGAACGCACATTAAAGAGATGAGCCAGGAGATGCCCGGGCATCATGAGGAAGGCGAAGATTCCGACCACGACGGCGATGAAGACCACGAACAGGAAGCACACGACGACGATCATTCAGACGGACACTCACATTAACCAACGGTGAAAAATTATACAGACATATTCCCTTCACTCACCTCGGTCCGGTCCCAAGGCACCGGAGTGCCTGAGCGGGAATTAAAAGAGGATCATCGAATTCTCTCCAACACTCTGAAGAAAGGAGTCATCAAATGAAAGATCCGGTTTGCGGAATGACCGTTGAGGAAAATGCAGCAGCGGACATTCAGGAATATAATGGTAAAAAATACGGGTTTTGTTCTGAAAAATGTTCAACGGCATTTCGGGAGGCTCCGGAGAAATATGTCGCAGCGAACGAAGCAGAAAAGGAGCCGGCTATGTCCCACGGGCATCACCATTCGGATGCATCGTCAACCGGACAGACAGTCAAAGACCCGGTCTGCGGCATGGTGGTAGAGCCCAAGACCGTCGCCGATTCTATTGAGCATGAGGGTAAAAGCTATTTCTTCTGCTCTCATCACTGCGCGACAGAATTTAAAAAGGATCCGGAGAAATATCTCGGGTCCGACCATCATTCGCATACTTCAACGACAGAGGATCACCCACACCAACATGCCGGTGACATCTACACCTGTCCCATGCACCCTGATGTACGTCACGAAGGGCCCGGGAGCTGTCCCCAATGCGGGATGGCTCTGGAACCACTCATTCCTGTGCAAAAGGAAACAACCCAGTACACCTGTCCCATGCATCCGGAGGTAATCCAGTCGGGACCCGGGAGCTGCCCGCTGTGCGGAATGGCCCTCGAACCCGTTACGGCGACGGAGGAGCAGGGAAATCCCGAACTAATTGACATGACCCGGCGTTTCTGGGGCGGTGTGATCTTATCGGTTCCACTGCTGTTCATTGCCATGTGGGCCATGGTGAGTCCAAGACCACTGATCCCAGGGGGCTGGCAGCCCTGGGTCGAATTAGTACTGGCAACCCCCGTTGTGCTGTGGGCAGGATCGCCCTTTTTCGTGAGAGGCTGGGCGTCCATCCGCACCTGGAATCTGAACATGTTCACTCTGATCGCCATCGGTACGGGTGTAGCTTACGGATACAGCCTGATCGCGACATTTTTACCGGGGATCTTTCCGGCTGCTTTCCGGTCGGCTGAAGGAACTGTGGAAGTATATTTCGAAGCCGCGGCTGTCATCGTTACACTGGTCCTGCTTGGACAGGTGCTTGAGCTGAAAGCCCGGGACAAAACCAGCAGCGCCATCAAGGCTCTTCTGGGCCTGGCCCCGAAAACGGCCCGTATTGTCGCTGACGATAATACTGAAAAAGAAATTCCGCTTGACCAGGTACAGCCGGGTGACAGGTTAAGGGTTCGTCCCGGCGACAAAATTCCGGTGGATGGAGTCGTGCTCGAAGGAACCACGACCATCGATGAATCCATGATAACGGGTGAACCCATGGCCGTCAGCAAAAAGGCGGGTGACCCGGTGACCGGCGCGACCGTGAACGGTACCGGCAGCTTCATAATGGAAGCCAAACGGGTAGGTTCAGAGACTTTGCTGTCTCAGATCGTAAAGATGGTGAGCGATGCTCAGCGGAGCCGTGCTCCCATACAGGGACTTGCTGATAAGGTGGCGGCCTATTTTGTACCGGCGGTGGTGGGGATCAGCGTGCTGACTTTCATCATCTGGTCTCTGGTTGGCCCAACCCCGCGGATGGCCTATGCTCTGGTTAATGCCGTGGCGGTTCTGATCATCGCCTGTCCCTGTGCTCTGGGGCTTGCGACTCCCATGTCCATCATGGTGGGAACCGGCAAGGGAGCCATGGCCGGAGTTCTGATTAAAAATGCAGAAGCACTGGAAACGATGGAAAAGGTGGACACTCTTGTCGTAGATAAAACGGGGACCCTGACCGAAGGCAAACCCCGGGTTGTCAATATCGTGCCTTCAGCTGATTTTGTTGAAGATGATGTCTTATCACTGGCGGCCAGTCTCGAACAAGCCAGCGAACATCCCCTGGGGGCTGCAGTCGTTACCGAAGCCGATGAGAGAGGGCTCAAAATTGTGCAGCCATCAGATTTTCAGTCCGTTACCGGTAAGGGAATTACGGGATCAGTGGGGGAACGATCGGTTGTTATTGGGAATCAGGCCTTCATCGAAGAATTAGGCGTGGCGAACAGTGCTTTGGAGAAAAAAGCCGATGACCTGCAGCTTAAAGGTGAGACGGTTTTGTTTGTAGCCGTGGATTGGAAACTGGCCGGACTGATCGGCGTTACCGATCCGATTAAAAGTACCACCCGGGAGGCTCTGAAGATATTGCGCAAAGAGAAATTGCGGATTGTAATGCTGACGGGCGATAATATTAAGACCGCCCGGATTATCGCAGATCAACTGGGCATCGATGAAATTGAGGCTGATGTCCTGCCGCAGCAGAAAAATGAAGTTGTCAAACGGCTGCAGAGCGAAGGCTGTGTGGTTGCCATGGCTGGGGACGGTATCAATGATGCTCCCGCCCTGGCTCAAGCCGATGTTGGCGTGGCCATGGGCTCGGGAACCGACGTGGCCATTGAGAGCTCCGATATCACCCTCATCAAAGGTGACTTGAGGGGAATGGCCCGTGCCAGGCGCCTGAGCCGGGAAACCATGAAGAATATCCGGCAGAACATGTTCTGGGCGTTTTTGTACAATACTCTTGGCGTTCCGATTGCGGCGGGAATACTCTATCCCGTATTCGGATTGCTGCTGTCACCCATTCTGGCTGCGGCGGCAATGAGTTTCAGTTCAGTATCCGTTATCGGAAATGCTTTACGGCTGCGGAAGGTACAGCTCTAAAAGATCAAAATGAAAAAGGACCAGCTGCAGATGACGGCGCGTATTATGGCCTCCATGGTGGGGCTGGTCGCAATCACATCGCTGGTCCTTTTTCTTATCCAGCCCAACCGGCACAAGCACAGGATACCCCTCAAACTGCCCTCTAAAATTTATGAGATTGCCGCTAACTTTGGCTGTCCCTGCGGAGGGTGTGTGGGGGAATCTCTGGCTCAATGTGACTGCTCTACGGCAAAGGCCATTCAGCTGAAAATTAAATCGTCACTGGAAAATGGCGAGTCCGAACCTGCGGTTCTCCGTATGGTTGAAAAGCAAATCATCGAAACCCATGCTCAAAACCGGCCTCCCGGATGATCCGTCATCGGAGGCTGCAAAGATGTCTTTAACACCTGTTATGTGATAAGTCTTATGGATCTAAATAAAAAGGTTAAAAGAAAATTATTCTCCCCGGGAGTGATGTATCTCCTGGCGGGATTATTTGTGGGGGAATTTATCCTGCATCCCCTTACAATGGTCATTTACTGGTTTGAGTTCTACCGGCCGGTGCATGAAAAAGTTCGCTTGCTGTATTTTATTAAAACCCGGTTTGTCGAAAGTTTTTCTCCGGAAATGCTGCCCATGAATCTGGTTTTCCTCACCCTCGGTGCCGTTCTAGGCGTCTCCGCCGGGATATTTCACCATTCTCTGGTGAAGAAAAATGCCAAAGGAGGGCGGCCCAAAAAAATAAATCATGACTTACAGACTCTGATCGAAACGGGAGAAAATGAATCTATCGAGTTCAAATCCTCCGTTCGTTGGGATTATCAGCAGGAAAGGATCAATAAAGACCTGGAGCAAAAAATCATCATCACCATAGCCGGGTTCATGAACCATCACGGGGGAACCCTACTCATCGGTGTGGGAGACTGTGGTGAAATACTGGGGTTGGAAAAAGATTACCTTACCCTCGCAAAGAAAAATTCAGATGGATTTGTACAATTGCTGACGGGGTTGATCTCCGCGCGACTGGGAACCAATAATTGTGCCCTGGTAAAGATATCTATGCTGAAACGGAAGAAAAAAGAGATTTGCCGCCTGGATGTTTCGCCTGCCGTCAAACCCGTCTATGCCCGTTTCGGACAAGACGAGATCTTCTGTATCAGGGTTGGAAGTTCCACAAGAGAACTGAATGTAAGAGAGGCCTACGGATACATTCAGCAGCATTGGGCTTAGACCCGGGGGTTATTACCAATTGATTCTCCCCGGAGTCAGTCGGGGGATTCCAATTAATCAGATCGTTTCCGGGAAGGAAATTGATTTAGTTGTTCTGGAGGGTGATTTATGTACGCATTCAGGCAGGAAAAGAAAGGTGCAGACGGCCTGAAAAGACTGCTTTCCGTCACCGTGAATTCCCCTGAGTTCAGTTTGGTTCTCTACACGTTCTTTTATCATTTTGCCTGGGAAATATTGCAGGCTCCCCTGTTTGAAAACATGGGAACCATCGATCATTGGAAAGGCACACAAATCTGCCTCAGAGCAACCATTGGAGATGTCTTAATGACGATTTTCATCTTTGGTGCAATGGGGCTTTTATATCGGTCCCGTTTCTGGTATTTAGAGCTGACCGCAGGCAAATATTTGCTCTATATTGCTCTGGGCGAGGGGATGACACTTGTGTTTGAGTGGCTTGCAACAGCCCGTTGGGACCGGTGGCAATATGATCAATCAATGCCGGTTCTGCCCTTGCTGGGGACGGGTCTACTGCCCCTGCTGCAATGGCTGATCATACCCTCGGTTGTGCTTTGGCAGCTGCGCAAACAAGGCCGGGTGGCGTAATCCCAGGGGAGAAACTCCGGCGCTGATAGGATACGCCGAACCAAGACCCTGAATAATCCAATTGCCTGGTAGAGGTCTGCAATGGCAAATTTGCACGGACTGAAAACGGTAATTTTCCGGGTGAGGGGAATGATTTTTATAGGAGAGCGATCATGAAGGCTGTGTGGCTGGCATTCGGGACAATATTTGTGGCGGAACTGGGAGACAAGACGCAACTGGCTATTTTGGCCCTGAAAGGCAAGGGGTTTTCCGGCTGGGGAATTTTCATTGGCGCCATGCTTGCCTTTGCTCTTCTCACCGGTTTGGCCGTGTTGGTGGGTGAATGGCTGAATGCCAGGATTCCAGCAGAGTTAATTGAAAAAATAGCTGCCGCAGGATTTGTTGTCATCGGTATCCTGATGTGGTTTGAGAAAATTTAGAAATCGGGTGAGGATTCACCTATTTCAAAGAAATAAAATTTATCCCTTACTGTAAAATACAACCAAAACACTGATATGCCGGATTTGCCCCGCCCGGGGCGATTGAAGGTATTTCAGAAACAAAATGAGGAGTACACTATGAAAAACATTGCTTTAATCGTCATCCTGGGACTCATCAGCTTTGCCTGTAACAAGAGCGACACCCATGCCGAAAAGGAGCAGGGTCAGATGCACGAGGAAATGGCAGATATGCAGTCACATGATTCCGGTTCAATGGGGATGATGGGTGAGGATGAACGTCTGGTTTATTACACCTGTCCCATGCCGGCCCATAAAGCGGTTCATCAGAAAGAACCTGGGAAGTGCGAACAATGCGGTATGGAACTGGTTCCTGCGGTCATCACCACAGCCGACAAAGCGGACTATTACGGATGCCCCATGGCCTCTCATAGTCAGATCCGTCATGAAGGACCCGGAAAGTGCGAAGACTGCGGCATGAAATTGATGCCCATGCGGCTGGCAAGATAAGTCCGAGCCAAATTCCATAAATAATTAACTCCCTGCAGACGGAGTCCTTTCTGCCGGATACTCAGGAAAATCCGTGCGAGGGATCGTTTTCTCCGGAATTACTCACCTTTGGGTTATTGCTCACTACAGGAACAAAGCTATGAGTGAAATATTCACAGCTGGCGTACTGGCTGAAAAAGCGGGTGTCAACAGTGAGACAATCCGATATTACGAGCGCCGGCATTTGCTGCCCACGCCGCAAAGGAGCCCGGCTGGCTACAGGCTGTATTCTGCCACGGATCTCCAACGGCTGCATTTCATTACACGGGCCAAGCAGCACGGTTTTTCGCTCAGCGAGATTCGCGAACTCCTTGAGCTGAAGGTCTCTCCCGGTAGCAAATGTGAAGATATCCAATCAAAAGCGGTGGAAAAAATCAGGCTTATCGATGTCAAAATCGGGGAATTGAAGAAAATCAAAAATGCCCTCATCACACTCGTGGAGAATTGCTCCGGTCCGGCTCCGGTGGATGCATGTCCCGTTATCAAAGCGTTCGATGAAGACTTACCGTACTGAGGCCGGCCAGTGAAAACAGTTAAGATTTACACCGACGGAGCCTGCAAAGGCAACCCCGGTCCGGGGGGCTGGGGTGCAATCCTGCAATATGGTTCATCCCGGAAGGAACTGAAGGGGTATTCACACCGAACCACCAATAACATCATGGAACTCACCGCCGTAATTCAGGCTCTGGGTGCCCTGAAAGAGCCCTGCGAAGTTGATTTAACGACCGATTCAACTTATGTTAAAAAGGGTATTTCGGAATGGATCCACAAGTGGAAACGCAATGGCTGGAAGACTTCTGCAAAGCAGCCTGTGAAAAACAAAGAACTCTGGCAGCAGCTGGATGCCGGGGCGCAACGGCATCACATCACCTGGCATTGGGTAAAGGGGCATTCCGGACACCCTCAGAATGAACGGGCTGATGAACTGGCCAACGAGGCAATTCTGTCCGGAAGATGATCAACCATGTTAAAAATACAAAACCCCCGGAGTGCCGGCGGAATCTACCATAATCGTGAAAGTTTCCCTCCGGTGGATTTGAGCTTGATATCCTTGAGGTCCGGATTTTTCACATTGATCAGCAGCCTGAAGCCGCTGCCGGTTCCTGAGGGCCACCATTGAAAGCGGAATTCCCAGCAATGCAGTTCCCGGTACAGGTCAAACGAATGATTGACCATTTCATTGGTGTTAAGATCAATCCGTGCGCTGTAGTCCAGACTCCACTCCCTGGTGAGATTGATGCCCAGTTTAACATTTACCCAGAAAGTCTTGTCATCGATAACCTCATTCCCGGTCACTCTTTTCGTAAGCGAGTAGCGCACTGAAAAATTTGCTTTCCAGAGCGTATTATTGCCAAGTTTAGGGATGGGTTTATCCAGACGGTCGGTGTACAGGTCATTCACATCTTCGGTAGCAGATGCCGTATCCGGTGCTGCTGGCTGGTTTGATGAAAACCGCCCCCCCGAAAACTGAAAGCCCGTCCCGGCGCTGATATTGGTCAGACGGGGAAACGGATTGAATTCATCTACCCGTTTATACTCGTATATCGCAGTATCAGGGTCGGTGGAGACATTCAGCAGTTTCAGGCGGTACGGGTCATGCGTCATCGAAATGTCAAGGCTAAGGCCGCCGGGGATAGAGGCCCGCAGGGAAGAGCCGATGGCCGCAAATTTCAGGCTGTCTGCCGTGGCATTATAGCTTGAGTTAAGCCGCCAGGTCAGTATGTTTAGTTTTCTATAACTCTCATTCTCCGACTGTATCTTAGCTTGAAATTCATTGTTGAGTCCGAACCCGATGGATTTGGATTCTCTGCTGGAAGTGGACCCCGCTGTCGAACCGGCGAAGCGGTCGAATTTTTCTCCGGCGGCATCCACCTGAAAATAATCGGGGTCGTATCCCAATACAGGTTTTGAGAAATCCGGTGTCCAGCTGAAACTGATCGTAGGGGTAAGAACATGACGAATAGCCATTAGTTTTCCAACTTCGACGGGAATTACACCGTATATTTTAGTATTGGCCGAAATGGAGAGCGATCCGGTATGCCGGGGCAGAAATTTCTCAACTTCAGAGTACTCCACAGCGCCGGTCTCGGATGTTTTGAAAAACCCTGCCGAGTCGAATTGCGCCTCGCGATATTTGAACACCCAGTCTTCTGTATAACGCAGACTTGGATTCACCGTAAGCCAGCCGAATAAGGTCTGGGGAGAGGATAACCCCAGACTGTGACGAATTCCGGTTATCCGGTCATAATTCCGATGTTCCTGCCAGGTGGAATCTGTTGCGGCGACCAGATTCACTTTCTGCGTGGTATTCAATGTGCTGGAACCGCTCCAGTAGATCCCGTGATACCAGCGCGATTTTTTGCCCTGGCCAAAAAGCTGGCTTTGCCCGTGCCGGAATGTAATTCCAGGGACTTTCCGGGTTCTCTCCACATAGAACTCACCCGGGGATTTTCCCAGCTCATCCGGACGCTTCACCGCGGCCAGCAGGTCGTAACTTTCGGCCAGGTTCACGGAAAGAGAATTTTTTGTCCCCGGCCAGGTTTTGGAATAATTTGCCCTGGACTCCATCCGCTGGTCGAGCCGCGTTGACAGATCCCAGCCAAAATCCTGATTGATAGTATTGCTGGAGACATAGTTGGCGGATATACTCAGGCGCTGGGTTGGGTCGATGGTTTGAGTATGTGTCCAATTGAGTTTGTACTGTTGATCGACTTGTTTTGTAAAGAGATCGGTAATATCGTTCCCGATAATTTCACGATAGAGAGTTGTCGTCAGGCTGCCGTTGAACCTGTAGCGTAATTTGTAATTGAAATATCCGTTCAGGTCAATGCCCTTTTTATCTCTGAAATTCAAGCGCATTTTCCAGTCCATATAGTCGTTGGGAGCCCAGTAATACCCCAGTCCTTCGAAAAAAGTCCCATCCTTGGGCCGGGTTCCGAAATTCGGCATGATCCAGCCGCTGTGACGGCCACCGCCTTTATTGGGAAAAACAGCAAAGGGAACTCCGAAAACCGGCAGGTCATAAATGAACAGGATCAGGGGTTTTGCAATAACCCGATCATCCGGGATCATCTTCATTTCCTTACTGCTGAAATAAAAATGGGCCGGCTCCAGATCGCAGGTACTGTAGCGGCTGTCGGTTACATGATAAATATCCGGGTCATCCCGATACACCTCCTTCCCGGAGTAGTTCCCCTCATTAAAGCGTGTTTTCCCCTTAACTACCCGTCCGTGTTTGGTAATGAGGTTGAATTCCATGAAGGTTCCGGACATGGGTTCATTGCCAATAGATGTAATGGTGGGCGGAATGTCCTCCCACTCATTTGCTGTGAGAATATTTTTATTCCAGTCTGCCCGGATATCGCCGGCTGTGAGTTCCATACCCTCATAGGCCACGCTGGCCTTCCGCTGCAGAAAGGTGGTTTCTTCATTCACATGATAATCCAGGTATTCCGCTTTGTAAACGATCTCATCATCCACCGGGGAATTATTCCCTTCGGGGATGAATTTTCCCCGCCCTCCTCCGTAAACCTGAATGCGATCCATTTCACCTGCGTCAAATGATACGACGATCGTATCCCCCGTGGCCACATTTACACCCTGTAAAACCGTATCCTGAACCACGTGATATTCTGTCGTCGCCATTTTCATCAGAGTCAGTACGGAAAGCCGGTTGTCTGTAAATTCAGCGGTGAGACGACTGGCGGACATATTGTCACGGAAATTTTTCAGCGGGCTGTCTCCAGGCTGAGTTCTGGCATCGAAATCATGATAAGCATACGCTGTGCCGCCGACATCCAAATGCTGTATGACCGTATCGGCATATTGTATGGTAATATTTTCGCCGGTCATTCCCTTATCAGGACCTGTCACCGAGCATTCCTGCTTGAGGACCAGTAACTGTTGATCATCATCGTATCGGATCTCACTGGCAGCGATGATCCGATTGCCGTCAACTACCAGAGTATTGCCTTTGGCATCGAAGGAAGAACCCCGGTAACCTGCGGTCTTTTTATAGGCGAAAGAATCCGTCGTGACTTTTCGACCGGGTTGTACCATGGTCACATTGCTGAATGCGCGACCTGAATCAAGCTCCGTCCAGTAGTTCAGTGAGTCACAGGTGATCGTTTGTTCAGCCTGTTTGAAGACCACACTGCCGCTGGCTTTCAGGAGTCCGCTGGCATTGTAATAAATGAGGGTTTTGCAACTCAGCGTGTCCTCGACATCGGTCATCCTCACAAACCCGTTAAGATGCATTTCATCGCCTTTTTCAAAGTATGTCGCCTCATCCGTATAAAGAAACATGGTTCCTCTCTCGAAGATGACATTGCCCTGAAAGCGCTGTACTACCAGACTGTCTTCGGTTGAATAGGTAAAAACATCGGCACTTTTAATTTTCAGCCGGTTATCCTGTGCGGCAGGATCATCCGTTGCCGCCAGCAGGGCCAGACCACACAGCAAAAACAGCAATAATTTTGGATATTTCACCTATAGCGGTCTTTCCACAGGGCAGAGAGTCTCTCTTTTAGAAATTTTTCTCGCCCCTGATCGGTAGGATTATAAAAAGACGGTGGATTTTCAACCTCATCAGGAAAATAACTTTCATTCACAAAATGATCTTTGTGAGCATGAGGATACTGATAATCTTTCCCGTGCCCCAGAGATTTCATGAGGTTGGTGGGAGCATTGCGCAGCTGCAGAGGTACCGCACCGCTGCCCTTTTCCCTAATGTAATTAATGGCCTTTCTAAGTGCTGAATGAGCCGCGTTGCTTTTCGGAGCACTGGCCAGGTAGGTGGTCACCTGCGCCAGAACGATGTCGCTCTCAGGCGGTCCGACGGCATGAACCGCCTGCATACAGGCATTGGTGAGTACAAGGGCGTAAGGGTCGGCATTGCCGATGTCCTCTGAAGCAAGAATGATGAGCCGCCGGGCAATGAATTCGGGTTTTTCTCCTCCAATGAGCATAGTTGCCAGCCAGTAAATGGCGGCATCCGGGTCTGATCCGCGTACGGATTTTATGAAGGCTGAGATCGTATCGTAATGGTAGTCCCCGGCTTTATCATATATTGCTGTTTTGCTCTGCAGAGCTTCCCTGATGTCATTTTCACTCAGCTTAACCGGAATTTCCCCCGAAGCGTGGAGCGATATCGCCAGCTCCAGTGTATTCAGCATCTTTCGTACATCTCCGCCGCAGGTATTTAACAGCAGGGTTTCCACCTTTTCAGAGAGTACTACTTTCAGACGGGACAGGAGCAGGTCCTTTTCAATTGCCCGGCGGAGAATCGTCTGCAGTTCAGTTAAACTATAGGCATCCAGTGTCATGACTTTACAGCGCGACAGCAGGGGCGGTATGATTTCGAACGATGGATTTTCGGTTGTGGCTCCGATGAGGATGAGGGTGCCGTTTTCCACCCCATGCAGCAGAGCATCCTGTTGGGATTTACTGAAACGGTGAATCTCATCGATGAACAAAAGGGTACGCCGCCCTCCCAGCAGAGCGTTTTTACCTTTCTCTAGTATCTCCCGCACGAGTTTGACGCCGGCAGATACAGCGGATATCTCAAAATATTGTGCCTTGAACGCTCTGGCCATGAGCTTGGCCAGCGTGGTTTTCCCGCTCCCCGGAGGTCCCCAGAAAATCAGTGAAAAAGGAGTTTCATTCCGGATCGCCCGACTCAGCAGACTGTTATCTCCCAGGAGATGACCCTGCCCGATGAATTCGGCCAAATGTGCAGGTCTGACCCGCTCAGCCAGAGGGGGTAGATTGCTGTTTAGTAAAGATGTCTGTTGTCCGGTCATTCAAATTGTTCAAATTCAGGATTTTGGCAAAAGAAAAATTACAGGGTTCAAAAGGATACGCCAAAGCGTGAAATGTACGGTGAAACGTAATTGCAGTGCCTCCGTTCCTGAAAAACAAATATCCTGTTTCCTTTCTGCCGGTTACCGCAAGGATAATAAATTGATAATTCAACGAACAGTCTCGTCCGTCAATTTAGCGCAATTGCCGGACTACGCCGGATTAAAGTCAGAGCAGAGCAGCGGAGAAACCGGCACCCCGGCGGAATGAGCATTGAAAACTTCCCCCGAAAATGGATGGGAACAGGAATCCTCCTGATAAATTAGTCAACTTGAATCCATCGAAAGGGACTTTTGTCACCTTGATTTTGTTATGGATTCTTCGTTGTCCAATCCGGAAATAAAGAATTAACTTTAAGGCCTATGAAAAAAATAAAATATCTTGTTTTGACGCTCATAATCGTCGTTCTGGTGTACGGATTCAAGTCGGATCAGTCCCGGGATGTCTTTCGCAAAATGAAGACTTTCAGTCAGCTGATCAGTCTCGTTCAGCAGAACTACGTTGAAGAGCCCGATATGGACGATCTCATGGAGGGGGCCATGATCGGTCTATTGGACAGACTGGACCCCCATTCCACCTATATTTCCACCGATCAGCTGGAGAATATACAGGAACAATTCGATGGGAAATTTGAAGGGATTGGCATAGAATTCGCAATCCTTGATAACTATATCACGGTTATTTCTCCCATACCCGGGACACCTTCTGATCGTGCCGGATTGCAGTCCGGTGATAAGATTATTAAGATCAACGGTGAATCGGCCTACAAGATCACCCAGGAAGAGGTCATCAAAAAGCTCAGGGGACCCAAGGGTTCAAGAGTAGAAATTTCCATCCGGCGGATAGGATTGGATGAACCTTTCGATGTCACCCTGATCCGGGATGAGATTCCCATCGTCAGTGTTTTAGCGGACTTCATGATCGATGATAAGACCGGTTATGTGAAGGTCAATCGCTTTGCCCGTACCACGGCCCAGGAAGTCGAAGAAGCCTTGAATGAGCTCGAGGGAGAGGGTATGAAGCAGCTCGTGTTGGATTTGCGGAATAACGGCGGCGGACTGCTTGACCAGGCTGTGAACATTGTCGATCTTTTCATTTCCTCGAGGGATACCATCGTTTATACTCTGGGACGACTGAAAGACTCCAACGAAGTACACCGGGCTCATGTCTGGGGGACCCATAAAAAATATCCCATCATTGTGCTCATAAACCGGGGTTCCGCCAGCGCCAGCGAGATCGTCACCGGTGCCCTCCAGGATCTGGACCGGGCCTACATCGTGGGCGAAACAAGTTTCGGCAAGGGGTTGGTGCAGCGCCAGTACTCTTTATCGGATGGGTCTGCGGCGCGGATCACCATTGCCCGCTACTACACGCCAAGCGGAAGACTTATCCAGAGACCTTATGATAAAGGCATCGAAGATTATTACTCAGAACTCGGTGAAAAGAACCGTGAAGCAAGCGATTCCACACTGGCGGCGAGACCACAGTTTAAAACGAAACACGGCAGGACTGTTTATGGCGGCGGCGGAATCACCCCGGACCTGTATTACAGGCCCGATCAGGACCTGACGGAAAGTACGCGCAATGTGCTCTGGAGTGCCGACAGGTTATTGTTCAATTTTGCCGAAACGCTGAAAGATTCCATCAGGCAGGTTTATCCCGATTTTAACGCTTTTCACGATTCTTTCGTGACAGGGGAAAATGTCAGAGCTTCCTTTTTCAACTGGTTAAAGACGAAAGAGGTTGAGTTTACAGAGGAAGAATTGATTCAGGATTGGGATTTTCTGTCAAACCGGATTACGGCCGAAATTGCCGGAGCAAACTGGGGTAAAAAATACCTGTATAAAACGATAATTGGTTCCGATCTTCAGGTACAGGAAGCGTTGAAACATTTTAAGGAAGCGGAGGACCTCATTTCTGAAAAATGAGTGAAGCCAATTAGTTCTTGCCTCCATGCTCAAAATATCGAGAGATTTGAGACAAGATTTTCACCAATAATTTGAATATTCATTATGGATAGATATAAGAAAGGAAAACATTACTTATGGTACAGCAGTTTCTAAACGGGGGTCCCTTCATGTGGCCCATTCTCATTGCGTTTCTGATCGGACTGATCTTTGTGCTGGAACGCTTTGTGCATCTGATTGCCGGAATGAGTACGGGTGAATCCTTTGCTAACGACGTGGCTGAAACGGTTATGTCGGAAGGTATCGATGCAGCCGTGACAAAATGTGAAAATGCTAAAGGTCCTGTAGCAAATATCCTGCTGAGTGCCCTCGAGAGAGCCCACCGGAGCGTAGAGGAGGCGGAAGATGCCCTGGACAACGCCGGAGCTATCGAGATGGCTTCGATGGAAAAGAACATGAGCTGGATATCACTGATGATCACGACGGCACCGATGCTGGGATTCCTGGGAACCGTTGTGGGAATGATCAAGGCTTTTAACGACATTAAAGCCGCTCAGGATATCTCGCCGGCGGTTGTGGCCGATGGTATCTCAATCGCCCTGCTGACAACTGCTTTCGGTCTCATCGTGGGTATTTTCCTGCAGATCCTCCAAAACGGAGTCATGTATATTATCGATAACCGCATTGTCGTTCTTCAGAGAAGTATCTCATCGCTGACCATCGCCTTAAGAGAAAAATTTCTCGCTGATAAATGATCCGGGAAAACTGAAGCCATGATCATCAAAGAACGCAGAGGCCCCCAGGAAATACCATCCTCATCCATGGCGGATATTGCATTTCTGCTGTTAATCTTTTTCCTGCTCACAACCACCATGTCCATGGATAAGGGCATTAATATTGTTCTGCCGCCTCCCGGACAGGAAGAAATAGAGATCCCGAAAGAGAATATCACGAATATCCTCATCAACCAGGCGGGGAAGGTGTTGCTGGACAATAAGCCGTTCAAGATCCGGGATATCGCAGGATTTGCCGAAAGAGCCATCGCCCGGAATAAAAACATGATATTTTCCGTCCAGCCTCATCCTAAAACCAAATATGATGTCTATGTACAGGTCCTCGACCAGTTGAAAATGGCCAAGGCAAAGAAAATCTCTATTGCTAATCCAACGGAATAGAACTCATGAAATTAGAACGAAAAACCCGCTCAAAAGTTGAGATTCCCACAGCATCGATGCCCGACATCATTTTCATGCTGCTCATTTTCTTTATGGTCACCACGGTGATGCGGGAGTATGATGGTCTGGATGTACTGCTGCCACGGGCCCAGGAAATCCAGAAACTGGAGAGCAAGCGTGAGATCACGCATGTATGGGCCCGGAAAGACGGGGTGGTTTCTATTAACGATCACGTTGTGCCGGTGAAAAAGATGCGCCAGCTGTTCTATGCGGAATTGGTGAAAAAGAAAGGGAAAATGACTGTTTCACTCGAGGCGGACAAGGATGCGCCCATGAAATTGATCTCTGATATTCATACCGAAATGCGAGAAGTAAATGCCTTAAGATTGAGTTATGCCACCCTTAGAAAAGGAGGAAATAATCAATGAGGATTGACCCGCTGATTGAAAAATATCCTGTGAGAGTACGCAGCATTGCAATCTATGTGATTTTCGGAATTTCACTGATCTTTTACGCCTTTCCCCGTCTGCTTGGGGAGGCGAAAAAAATTGACCAGAACAGCAATGATTTTGTCATTGAGAATGTCGATATCCCCGAAACGGAACAGATGAAAATTCCTGAGCCTCCCTCAAGGCCCTCAATTCCCGTGGCCTCAGACGATGAATTTCTGGATGAAGACCTCACGATCGAGGATACCGAATTCGATGATCTCGACGAATGGGATGCACCACCGCCACCGCCCTCTGATGATGGCCCCAGAATTAAATTCATTCCCTATGATGAACCTCCCATTCCACGCACCGCCATCCGGCCCGTTTATCCCGATATTGCCCAGGAGGCAGGGATTGAAGGGAAAGTGATCGTAGATTTCTTCGTTGATGAAAATGGCGATGTCACGGATATCTATGTTTATCAGGGTATCCCCAATACGGGACTGAATGAAGCCGCGATGGATGCCATCCGGAAAACTAAATTTAAACCCGCCATGCAGCGGGACCGCAAGGTTGGTGTCTGGATCCGCCAGGCCATCAATTTCAGTCTGAGCGACACCAATTAAGCTGAATCCGGTTTATCCCCGGGTCTGCCCCGAAGGGTTAATACCGTTCTGATTCGAGACATGATAAAAATCCGGCTGCAGCCGGGTTTTTATCATACAGCTTTCCGGATTCACATTCACCGGTTTCGCTGATCATAAAGTTTACCTGCGCGCCCTTGCGGAAAGGGTCTGTAATTTCTCAAAATTTTATTTTGCTGCCCTGTTCAAACTCCCATACCTTAGTGATTGCATATGAAAGACAATAGAGCATTTACAGCCGGACCGCAGGAGTTTATCCATGTCAAGGGAGCCCGGGAACACAACTTAAAAAATATCGACGTCGAGATTCCCCGCAATAAACTGGTCGTGATTACAGGTCTGTCCGGCTCGGGTAAATCTTCCCTTGCATTTGACACCATCTATGCCGAGGGACAGCGCCGCTATGTGGAGTCTCTCTCATCCTATGCCCGTCAATTCCTGGGGCTCATGGAAAAACCGGACGTGGACCATATCGAAGGTTTGTCTCCGGCCATATCCATCGAGCAGAAGTCAACCAGCAGAAATCCCCGCTCTACGGTAGGCACCATCACAGAGATCTATGATTACCTCAGGCTGCTTTTCGCCCGCATCGGCATTCAGTACTGTTACCAGTGCGGCGGTGCCGTCGAGCGTCAGACCGTGCAGCAGATCGTCGATCAAATCCTGTCTTTTGAAGCGGGAACAAAGTTCCTGGTACTGGCTCCGGTTGTGAGAGGGCGGAAGGGCGAATTCAAAGAGGTGATCAGCTCCATTGGCAAAGAAGGATTCATTCGTATCCGGGTTGACGGAGCTCTTAAAAATGTAAATGACCGGCTGAACCTTAAGAAAAACGTAAAACATACCATCGAAGTTGTCATCGATCGTCTGGTTGCCGGACCGTCTGTCAAAGAACGTCTTACCGGTTCCATCGAGTTGGCCTTGAAGGTAGGAGCAGGTCTGGTCATTGTGGATGAGATCGGTCAGGGTGAACATCTTTACAGCGAGCATTATTCCTGCCCGACCTGTGATATCTCTTTCGAAGAGTTAAATCCACGGATGTTTTCTTTCAACTCGCCTTTTGGAGCTTGCCCCAGTTGTGACGGATTGGGTTCTCAGACGACGATTGATCCGGATCTGGTGGTCCCCGACAAATCCAAATCTATTTTACAGGGCTGCATTGTACCCATCGGTGAGCAGCCCCGGGGGAGCTGGTATGGAGCCATCCTGAAAAGTTTGGCCCGACAGTATAATTTTTCATTTTCCACTCCCTGGCGTGATCTGCCGGAACGGGTTCGGAAAGTTCTCATCTACGGAACCCGCTCAAATGAGTCCATTACCATGAAATACAATTCGGACCGCTTTACGGGAGAGTACAAGGGCCGCTTTGAAGGGGTTATTCCCAACCTGAAAAGACGCTATACACAGACCCGCTCCTCACAAATGCGGGAGTGGATAGAAAAGTTCATGGCCAAACAGCCCTGCCCCGACTGCAGGGGCTATCGTCTTAAAAAAGCCACTCTGGCAGTTCAGGTGGGGCGCAAAAATATCAGTGAGCTCACAGAATATACTGTGGGTGCGCTGTATGAGTTTTTCGGGGGAATTTTGCTCACCAGACGCCAGCAGCTTATCGCGGATCAGATCATCAAAGAAATTCAGGCAAGACTTGGGTTCCTGGTGAATGTGGGGCTGGACTACCTGACTCTCAGCCGTTCAGCGGGAACCCTTTCCGGTGGTGAGGCCCAGCGCATCCGTCTGGCCACACAAATCGGTTCACAGCTCATGGGTGTTCTGTATATTCTGGATGAGCCCTCAATCGGCCTGCATCAGAGAGACAACAAAAGGCTCATTGCCACACTTAATCATCTAAGGGATCTGGGCAATACGGTGATTGTCGTGGAGCACGATGAGGAAACGATCCGTTCTGCAGACTGGGTACTGGATCTTGGCCCCGGTGCCGGTATTCACGGTGGAGACGTGGTGGCAGCCGGTCCTCCCGGGGCAATTGAATCGAATCCCGATTCGATAACGGGCCTGTATCTCAGCGGTGTCAGATCAATCGACACTCCGGCGAGACGACGGAGGGGTAATGGGCGAAAACTCATCCTTAGGGGTGCACAGGGCCACAATTTGAAAGAGGTGACGCTGACGCTCCCGCTGGGCCGTCTGGTGTGCATCACAGGGGTCTCCGGATCGGGCAAATCATCCCTCATCAATATGACCCTGTATCCCATTCTTTCCCGTGAATTTTATGACAGCAAGCCCAGACCTCTGCCCTTTAAATCGATCGACGGACTCTTAAATCTCGATAAAGTTGTCAGCATCGATCAGTCACCGATTGGACGAACGCCCCGTTCCAATCCCGTTACCTACACGGGTGTATTTACGCATATTCGCACACTCTTCAGTCAACTGCCGGAGTCAAAGGTCCGGGGCTACAAACCCGGCCGTTTTTCTTTTAACGTCAAGGGCGGACGCTGTGAAACCTGCCAGGGTGCCGGCCTGATCAAAATTGAAATGCATTTCCTGGCGGATATGTATGTGCAGTGTGAGGCGTGCAAGGGCAGGCGCTATAACCGGGAGACCCTGGAAATTACCTACCGGGGAAAAACCATTTCAGATATTCTGGAAATGACCATTGAGGAAGCCCTGTTGTTTTTCGGTCATCACAATACGATCCGCCGTATTTTACAAACACTTGCCGATGTGGGGCTGGGTTATGTGAAAATGGGCCAGCAGGCCAATACGCTCTCTGGGGGAGAATCCCAAAGGGTCAAACTCTCCTCCGAATTGTCTAAAATCGGTACCGGACGCACGCTCTACTTATTGGATGAGCCCACGACGGGACTGCATTTTGAGGATGTCAAAATGCTGCTGAGCGTCCTACATAAATTAGTGGACAAGGGAAATACGGTTGTGATCATCGAACATAATCTTGATGTCATTAAAACGGCGGACTGGATCATTGATCTGGGGCCGGAAGGGGGCTTCGGCGGGGGCAGCATCATTGCCGAAGGAACGCCTGAAAAGATCAGTAAAGTTGAACATTCCTATACAGGCCAGTTTCTGGCAAAAATACTGGGAGGTAAGCATGAAAAGATGGATCATCCTGTTCATTCCGCTGACAATGCTTTGGTGCGGTAATCTGCCGCCTGATTATTTTCAGCAGGATGTCGCTTACGACATACAGGTAACGCTGGACGATGAAAATCATACCCTGTCGGCAAACGAACGGTTGGAATACACCAACAATTCGCCGGATACACTGAATTTCATCTGGTTTCATCTCTGGCCCAACGCCTATAAAGATAACACAACGGCCCTGGCCCGGCAGATGCTTAAAAATGGCGGGACCCGGTTTTATTTTTCATCGGACAAGCAGCGCGGTTATATCGACAGCCTGAATTTTAAAGTTAACGGCGTTGAAGCTCTTTGGAATTTTCATCCCCAGTGGATTGATGTGGCCAAAGTCATGCTCCCCCAGCCGTTGCTGCCCGGACAGACCATCGTCATTGAAACGCCCTTTTTTGTAAAACTTCCGGAAATTTTTTCCCGTATGGGCCATACGGAGCAACATTATGAAATTACCCAGTGGTATCCCAAACCGGCAGTTTATGATTTGGAGGGCTGGCATCCCATGCCCTACCTCAACCAGGGAGAATTTTATTCTGAATTCGGAACTTTTGATGTCACCATAACCCTGCCCAGGGATTATGTCGTGATGGCCACCGGAGACCTTGTCGACGGTGCCCGGGAATACGCCTGGCTGGATTCCCTCGCCGCCGAAGGAGCAAAGGTAGCTGCACTGTCAAAAAAAGAGCTCAAGACCTGGCGTAAAAAGCAGATGAAGGCGCAGAAAAAAAGAGCTCGAAAAGCGAAAAAACAAAAGAAAGAAGCCGGGGCACAGGTACAGAAAACGCTGCATTACCGTCAGGAAAAAGTTCACGATTTTGCCTGGTTTGCCGATCGGGACTATGTTGTCCAAAAGGGCAGTCTCACCACTCCCGAACTCAACCGGGAGGTTACATTATGGAGTGCTTATCTCCCCAAGAATGCCGAACTCTGGCGCGACTCCATAGAGTATCTGCATGACTCGGGCTATTGGTACAGTGTGTTTTATGGAGATTACCCCTACAACCACATCACTGCCGTGGATGGTGACCTTTCAGCCGGCGGGGGGATGGAATACCCCAACATTACAGTCATTTCTACGACTTCAAACAAAGAGATGCTCGAAATGGTCATCATGCACGAAGTGGGGCATAACTGGGTTTATGGCATTCTCGGCAGCAACGAGCGGGACCACGCCTGGATGGACGAAGGGCTGAACGAATACAGTAATTTCCTTTACTGGGATAAGAAATATGGTTGGAAATCTCCCCTGAAGGTTCTGCCGGATAAATTTCCCAGACTGGTTCTGCGGAATGCTGATTTCGCCTGGCTGCTGGGATATACCGGATATCAGTCCCGGGCCTTCACGAGGGATGACCAGCCCATTGAACAGACCTCCGAGGCCTTTAATATCCGCAACTACGGTGCAGACGTCTATGCCAAAACCGGTGTTTTCACTTATTTTCTGCATCATTTTCTGGGCGAGGCAACGATGTTCGGGGTACTGCATGATTATTATCAGACCTGGAAATTTCATCATCCCCGACCGGCTGATTTCAAGGCCATCTTCGATGAGCAAGTGGATATTGACCTGTCCTGGTATTTTGACGGTGTGCTGAACAGTACTGACTTTGTGGATTATGCCATAACGGATGTTTCCCGGGATTCCATAACGATTGTCAACAAGGGCAACCTGAAGGCCCCCCTGCAGCTGGCTTTTTGTGATCTGGAAAAAAATCTGCAAATAAGCCGGGGATGGTACGAAGGCTTCACCGGCTCCAAGACGATCCCGCTGGAGAACCCCGGTCTTTGTGTGCGCATCGATCCCTATGAGATCCTGCCGGACATTGACCGCTCAAACAACGTTTCTCACCGCAGTTGTGTGGATGCTACTTTAATTGCAGACAAACCGAATTATTTCAGTTTTTACCTCGGCAATGTGATTCCCGTCGGCCGGCTCAATGCTTATAACGTGGGCATCGGCATCGGCCTGCAGCGGGGCACCTTCCCCAAAGAATATTTTGACTATTCCATCTCACCCGCCTTTGATCTGGCAAACAATACGCTTATCGGGAGCGCCCGTATAGAGGGTAATTACTACCGTGTCGCGGGCCTGGACGAACTGCATCCCTTCGCAGGTTATGATCGGAACCAGGGTCGTGAAAGCCTGTACCTGGGGAGTAAGTTTATTTTCAGACAGCCCATTGTTTCCGACCCCCTGACCTCTCTGACCATAGAAGGCTGGCGGCATAATTTCAGGAAGAGGGATATTTTCGACCCACAGGTCTGGAAAACGGATCAATCCGTCACTTCAGTGCGTCTTAAACTGAAATATTTTCGCAAGCTGACGCCTCTGCTGAAATTAAATAAAGAACTGACATTACGTTACGCTGCCAACAGTGATCTGGAATTTTCCGGCGCTTCGTTTAATTCCCAGCTGACCTGGCGCATGACGAGGAAGTACAAACTGGGTGGGCACTTGAGCGCGACCCGTGTTTTTCAGAGTGGATTGACTCAATATCAACCGGCTGTCGGCGGCACCCTGGACCCGGATTTTGAAAGCTATGTTTGGGACCGCTCGGCAGGAGGAGACTTCACTCTGCTGCAGCGCCAGTTTGTGCCCGGCGTGGCGTCCATGAGAATTGCCCCCGTCTCGGCAGGAACAAATTATACCACCGCCCTGGCGTTTGGGGGTGAGGTGGGGAACTTCCTGATGGCGGGACTTTTCGCTGATTTTCTGTACACGCCGGATGATCTGGCAATATCGGGAGGCATCTACCACCAGCTGTTCTCAGCCGGGTTGTCGGTAGATTTGAAACTCTTGAAAATTTACCTGCCCCTGTATATGAACTGGGAACCTTCGGCAGCTATTGGCGATCGGGTATGGCGTGACCATATCCGGGCCGAGATTGTCTTTACCCGCGACTTTTTAAAATTCGGGAGATAACGATGCGCACTCTGACAACGGCTCTTATACTAATCATATTCGCGGGAATTGGCGTTTCCGCCCCGGCTGCGGCAAACGGGAAATATTCTGATGGGCTGATACAACTGCTGGATAGAACAACACCGGAGATGCCTGTAAAAGTGTGGGTCTATTTCACGGATAAGGGCTACGACACTTCCGGCGAACTGCGTCAGGCTTTGCGGACGGCCCGGGAGACAATTCCGGAACGCACACTCCGGCGGAGAAGCAAGACCCGTCACGGAAACCTCATAGATGAGCGGGACCTCCCCTGCAGCGCATCTTACATCCGGCAGGTGCTGGAAACGGGAGCTGTCAGGAGGATCTCGTCAAAATGGTTGAATGCCCTGTCCGTTTCAGCAACGACCGGTCAGCTGGAGCAGATCGGCGCTCTGCCCTTTGTTCAAATGCTGGAGCCGGTCTATGGCGGCATTCGCCGGGAACCGACGATCAGCGGTAATTCAGCTCCTGCCGCACCGGCACCCCTGATGCAGACCCGCAACGACTACGGCCCGTCACTCTATCAATTGCAGGAGATGAATGTCATCGCAGCTCACGAAGCCGGTTACACCGGAGAAGGTGTACTGGTTCTCATGCTGGATACAGGATTTTACAAGGACCATCAAACCCTCCATGCGGACCAGATCGTCGCCGAGTGGGATTTCATCAACGACGACGGCAACACCCAAAATGAAGAGGGCGATCCTGAAAATCAGCATAGCCACGGAACGGCTACCCTCTCCACTCTGGGCGGCAGTTTTGACGGCCAACTTTACGGGCCGGCCTATAATGCCAATTTCCTGCTGGCCAAAACGGAAGACATTTCCCAGGAACAACCCATCGAAGAGGACTGGTACGTGGCAGGCCTGGAATGGGGTGAGGGTCTCGGGGCCGACGTGGCCTCATCCTCGCTGGGCTATATCGACTGGTACACACAGGATGATCTGGACGGTGAAACGGCCGTAACCACTCTCGCGGTGAATATTGCCATTGAAAACGGCATGGTCATAGCCACGGCGGCGGGTAACTCAGGGCAGAGCGGCATCATCGCACCGGCCGATGCTTTCAAGGTTATTACCTGCGGCGCGGTGGATTCATCAGGCGTTATTGCCGGTTTCAGTTCCCGGGGACCAACAGCAGACGGTCGCATCAAGCCGGAAGTCTGTGCGCGGGGTGTGCAGACCTACTGCGCCGCTGTGGACGGCCCCGATACCTACCGGCATGCTTCGGGGACTTCCCTTTCAACACCCCTGATCGGCGGCGCCTGTGCCGTTATTCTCAGCGCTCATCCCGACTGGACCCCGCGTCAGGTGCGGGCTGCTCTCATGCTCTCGGCGGACAATGCCGAGACGCCGGATAACAACTACGGCTGGGGCATTATCGACGTGATGGCGGCTATCAACCTGAGCCTGATCTACGGGGATGTGGACGGTAACGGTCTTGTGAATATCGTCGATATCGTTCTGGCGGTCAATTATCTGATCGGCTCCCAAACGCCTGACGCCTATCAGGCTTATCAATCCGATGTGAACGAGGACGGAGTGCTCGATATTACGGATATTGTCCTCATGGTGAATATTGTTCTGGGGCTCAACGGCTGATCTGTTTCCGATCTGTTGGTAAAATTTGTTGAACTTTAACAGCGAATTTGTGGTTGTGCTTCTGGGGTTTGGGATCCTGTCTCTGGCATCAGGGCGCATCGGTCATTATTTTGCCCGTATTAAATTCCCATTGATCAGCGGATTCCTGGCCACGGGTATCCTGGTGGGGCCTTATGTGCTGGGATTTATCCAGTTGGAGTCCCTTGAAAAACTGCGTTTCATCGATGAAGTTTCTCTGTCCTTTATTGCCCTTGCAGCCGGGAGTGAGCTCTATCTGAAGGAGTTAAGAGACCGGCTGAAAAGTATCCGGTTTGTCACCACAGGTCTGGTGATCTCTACTTTCCTGCTGGGGAGTGTGACCCTGTTTCTCCTGGCAGATTTTCTGCCCTTCATGAAAGACCTGCCGGCCTCGGGGAAAGTCGCGATCTCGATTCTTGCAGGGGCCATCCTGGTTGCCAGGTCACCCTCTTCGGCCATTGCCATTGTGAAAGAGCTCCGGGCCAGGGGGCCTTTCATCCAGACCGTCCTGGGGGTGACGGTCATCATGGATGCGGTTGTCATCATTCTGTTCGCTGTGAATTCAGAACTTTCCCGGGCGATCCTGTCCGATGTGGGAATCAATCCTCTTTTTGTATTGACCGTCGCCGGGGAACTGGCGATCTCTCTGGCCGGCGGATACATCCTGGGCAGGTTCATCTGTTCCGTTTTATCACTTCCTTTTGGAAATCGTCTCAAGACGGCCGTCATTCTGCTGGCGGGGTATTCTGTTTTTATTCTTTCCGGCCAACTGGAACACCTCAGCAAACTGCACTTCTTTTTTGAATTGTCTCTGGAGCCGCTGCTGATCTGCATGATAGCCGGCTTTATTGTGAGTAATAACTATGAAAACAGAGATAAATTTCTTAAAATTCTGGAAGACACCGGCCCGCTGATCTATATTGTGTTTTTCACGCTCACCGGCGCCTCACTGGCTCTGGATGTTCTCACGCAGGTCTGGCAGATCGCTTTCATCCTGTTCGGCGTCAGGCTGATCGGGATCTTTCTCGGCTCTTTTACAGGAGGCGTTCTGGTTAAAGACCCCATGGCGCACAACCGGATCAGCTGGATGGCGTACGTCACTCAGGCGGGTGTAGGACTGGGACTGGCCAAGGATGTGGCCCTGGGGTTCCCGGAATGGGGGCAGGCCTTTGCCACGCTGTTGATCGCTGTGATCATTCTGAATCAGATCGCGGGCCCCCCCATGCTGAAGTGGGCAATCCACAAGGTCGGGGAAGCCCATGACAAGGCGTCAATGCCCGCTTTTGACGGCATCCGGGACGCCTACATTTTCGGTTTGAACCCTCAATCCGTCACACTGGCCCGGCAGCTTCAGCAGCACAACTGGCAGGCCAAGATCATCACCCGCAGTGCGAGGGTTAAGGAGGATCTGCCGGCAGATGATATTGTCATCGAGGTCGTGCACGACCTTTCCCTGGAAGTTCTGAAATCGATTAAAATGGAAGCAGCCGATGCGGTGATCTCGTTTTTACCGGATGCCGAAGGCTATGATGTTTTCGAACTGATCTATGAACATTATGGCATAGAGACAACGGTACACTGCCTGGAAGACCGGAAAAACCACAGTCTTTTCTCTGAACTGGGGGTACACATGGTGGAACCCGGAACCGCTTTCGTGAGTCTGCTGGAACATTATGTCCGCTCACCCGCCGGAACCTCCATCTTGCTGGGAATGAATGCCGGACAGGACATGACGGATGTCGTGGTCAGCAATCCCAATCTGCACGGGATCCTGCTCAGAGAGATGAGACTGCCCCTGGATGTGCTGGTGCTGTCGATTCGTCGGAAAGGTCACTCCATACTGCCCGGCCGGGCTACGCGTCTGCGGCTGAAGGATAAACTCACCATCGTAGGTCCCCAGGAAAAACTGGATGAGGTGTTAAGCCGCTTTGATGCCTGAGCCGATCCGGTGAGCAGATCAGGCTTTGAAAAGTTCGGTGGCGAATTCATAAAGTTTCATATCAAGACTGTTTTTCTCCAGTAATTCAGCCCACAAATCGGGTTTTAACTGTGCTTTGATTTCTTCAATGCGTTCACTAAGAGTGCTTTTTCTGTCCCGGCTTTTATTCCTGACGGAATAGGAATCAACTAGATTTATATTGTAGCCGGCCAGATACGTTTTTAAACGTTGGATGGATTCGGTAAATCTTTCCACTAATCCAAAAAACCTTAACTCCGCCAGCCTGTCCATAGCCGTTTTTAAGTCTGATGCCGTCCCCAGGGCGAAGCGCATATCCTTCTCCCTGCCGGCTAAATGCACCGTTTGAAAATTGTGGATCACAGCACCTCCCTCAGGGTCCCTCAGCCGCCATTTGACATATCCGGCCAGGTCATTTTCGTGCGCAACCTTCACCCCCGGACTTTGCTGACCGGCCGATGAATTTCTTTCGAATGAATAGACGGATCCCACCCGGTCAATCGGATGACGTAAAAATATTATCGGCAGGAAAATTCTATTGGGAACCTCCGGCAGCGGCAGTCTTAACTGATGGCTCGTGATCACTTTGAGCGTCGGCTTTTTACGGAGCAGTTCGCTGACATGGGCAGCTTCAAGGGTCTCCCAGGGGGCTTTCCCTTCGAGGCCCATGACCTGACTGCCGAAGGTTTGTACCAGGATTGAATCAAGCGTGGACCCCGCATTCTTAAAAATATGATAATGCAGAATGACCACTCTGTCAGGGGGCATCATCTGTTGATCATGAGGAGAAGGTGACATCATTATTTATTTGATCGCATTTTTTGTGATTGGATTGACATTTTGTTCCATTACGGTTATAAACACAGCTATTGCGCAGCTGAAGTCTCCGAATGCCACGGGATTTACAGAAGCATCTAACTATGTGAGTGAATTTAAGCAGTTTTCACTTTA
>JAADGM010000042.1 GCA_013152375.1 FCB group bacterium
GCTGACCTTGTATTCATTTTAAAGGGTCAAGGGGGTCATAGCGGGACTGTTGACAAATATCTTAAACTTTATCTCTCAACTCCGGTTGGATTTGAAAAAGTACTCGATGAGAGACTTTGCTCCTCTCACTGGTCAAACATGCAAAATTGTCAAATAACCGTTAACAGTGATCGTCTGCAAATAAAGCGGGAGACCTATGATTACTCTTCCAGATTATGGATAGAAAATCAAGAGACAATTTTTATCAATACGGATAACTCCATCAGAAGAACTATTGAAAAAAAATAACTTTAATCCTACGATAGTCGTTCCTGAAAAGCTTGTTCTTAGGACGTAGGAACGAGTACGGGCTTCAGTTGATGTCTGATCACTACACTTTTTACCAGTTTGGAAAGCCAAATTGTGATTGGACGTAAGAAAACCGCCGGCAGTTTTCTCATGTTAAAGCCACAACCACATAGTAAGGCATTGATCTGATCACCAACCGCATCTTTGAGACAGTTCTTTAACATTCGATGATCTGATTTAACATGGCCGCTAACCGGCGAAAAACCAACCGTGGCAGCGGGAACTGATTAGTAGTATAAAATTTATTCATAAAATAATTATCTTCCATTATCGCTAAATTATCCCATGACAGGAATCGCAGAATCAGGATATTTTCAGTCATTTAAGCGTTACTCTTTCCCGCCTGAGCTGCTTTTTATCGAGCATCAATGGCAGTTCGGGTAAATTTGACCCATGATCTTTAGACCGTTTTTATGTATCGGGCATCGGGGAGCGAAGGGGCATGCTCCTGAAAATACGCTTGCCTCAATTCGAAAAGCCCTCGATCTCGGAGCACATTGTGTGGAAATAGATGTCCACATGGTGGATGGCGAACTTGTAGTAATTCATGATGAAAGGCTGGAGCGCAGGACAAATGGTTTCGGTTCCATCCATGATTATAAATTTCATGATCTGCGCAGTCTGGATGCCGGAGAGAGTGAGATAATTCCTACACTGCGGGAGATCTTCCAGACGCTGAATCACCGGGCGGGTGTCAATATTGAATTAAAAGGGGCCGGCACTGCCGAACCCGTCGCCCGCCTGATCTCCGATAAATTGTCAAAAGGTTGGAATCAGGATCATATTCTTGTGTCCTCTTTCAGTCAGGCTGAATTGACCCGCTTCCACGAGTTAATGCCTGATATAAAAATCGGTCGTCTAGTACAATCAACGTCACTGCTGCAGAGAATTGAAAATGAACTTTCGGACTGTTTTTCTCTGCACGTATCTGCAGACCTCGTTTCTGTCAGGCTTATCACTGCCGTGCATGCGCAGAATAAACGGATCTATGTATTTACTGTTAATGAACCGAACGAGATATTTCGCCTGCGGACAATGGGGGTGGATGGTGTATTTACGGATTATCCGGACAGGGTTTTCAGGGTAACCGATGCGACCAGAAGTAGTCTTTGGTGGGCGTAAGCGCAAACCTCGATGAACACCCGTGATCCCGGACATTTATAATTCCCACCTTGAAGAGTATTCAGGAATCTGCTAAAGTGTGGTGCCCAGATTGAAATAATGGTAGATCAGGAGAGCCGTATAAAAAATTGTGATGAAACTTGCCACCCACAGGGCGATGGTATAACGGTAAAGCCGCCAGAGAGCCAGCAGCGATATGATCATGATGCTTAATTTAAACAAGGCCACGTACTCCCACCCTTTGCCGATGAGAAAATCCATAATGGGATTCAGTTCTTTTGCTCCGAGATTTACACCGATATAGGTGAGATAATAATCCGCCATATTCAGGAACATGATAAGGCTGACCAAAATCCAGAACATCAGATATTTCAGGTGTCGGTTTCGCTCCTGAAGATCTTTTGAAAGATCATCCTGTGTCCCATTTTCCCCTGTTTGAGGTTCGCTTCTGCGATCAATCCAGACAGCTCTCTTATGTTTACGTCGTTCATGCATCTTATTACAATATTAATTCCTGCAGTTTATAATCACCCTTGTCCAAATGAATTCCAGAAAACCAGCAAAGTTATTAAAGTTCCTGAATACTTGCACAGGATTAAGATTTATCACTTTTGTCTCGCGATACTTTAGAGAGCCGGGGTGCTTCCAGCTCCAACAAATTGTCGATTTGTTCCTCATCAAAAAGTGTGGGGCAAAGTCATTTCTTGACTGATACCTGTTTTCTCAATTAATATTTTATGTACATAACATGAGGGATTCGTTCCTCAAAGGAGGTTAGCCATGAGAAAATTGTTTGCTAATACTTTTCTTTTCATTTTCTCCCTCACGGCACTCTCTGGTAACACCGCTCCTCCGCGCGATAATGAAATGGATGCACATCATGGAAAGTTGCAGCCCATTGAATATTTCCACAGCCGGTCTTTCGGTCTGACCGGCAAATATCCTGAATTCCTGCAAAAATTAGATGTTCATGAAAATCAAGAGAACAGCCCTCCTCTGATATCCGCCGTTAATACCCCCACACATCTCTCTCTGGAGCCCCTGCAGATACTGGTTAACGGGTCGGATTCAACAAGCATTATCCAGGGGGAGGACATGCTGATCACTGTCGTTTTTTCTGATGGGTCCGCTGAGGCCGATATTAACCTGTGGTTCGATTTAAATGCAGATGCACTCTGGGACCCTGAAACCGATCTTGATATTGAAAACCCCTTTCATATCGTGGATAACGATGCCCAGGATGAAGACCCGGCCTTCGGTATTTATCAATTTAATATATCCGGGAGTGCCGGTATTTCCATGGTAGCCAATATGGGGATATTGGTCACCGGTGAAGACACCGGAGGTTCGGATGCTGCCTACGTGTTTATCCAACCCATACAAACGGATTATTCCGTGGCGGGTCAGATCATACCGGCCTTTTCGAATCTGTTTATTCTGGCTGTGTCACTGGATAATCCTTATCAGGAACCCTGGATAACTGTTTCGAATATCGACGGAGAATATGAGGTGTTCGTTCCGGTGCCTGGAAATTACCTGATCGTTTTGGTGGATTTTCTGATGGTACTCGAGGGTGAATGGATGGCAGAAACCAATTATATCGAATATGTTGACGGACACCTCGTCGGTTACAATTTTCAAATACTTCCTGTAGTCGGTGAATTTACCGGACAGCTGACCGACCAGGACGGGTTGCCGGTGAGCGGGATTGAAATTCATGTGATCCGTGAAGACGCGTCGTTTCCGTTTCCGCTCTCAATGACAAACACGGATCCCGATGGGAATTACACGATAGGCGTATATGCCAGTGACTGGATAGTGTCGGTCAACAGTGACTATTTGATTCCGTTTTATCTCGTCCCCCCGCCCAGTGAAGTCTTCACAATTTTACCTGGTGATACTGTAGTGCAGGATTTTCGGATCTATGCGGTTGACAGCTACATCAGCGGTACGGTCTATCTGGATGATGCAGTTTATGACCAGGGCGTGACGATCATCGGGGATAGCGAGCTGGGTTCTGCGCAGACAACTTCAGGCGTGGATGGTACATACATGCTCCCGGTCTCCGGCTTGGCAGACCAGGCTGGGGGCTATTCCGTATCGATTGATGAGTATGAACTGCCGGAAGGTCTTTCTTCGCAGGACCATTATGAAGGCGTCTTCTCCGGTTCTGACGGCATCGATTTTCACCTGATGACGCTCACGGGCGGTGTCTCCGGTTTCATCTATGATGCAGTGACCTTTAATCCTGTTGCCGGCACCCAGTTACATCTGATAGAAACCGAAACCGCTCAACATTTCTCCGGTATGACGAATGATTCCGGGTATTTTGAAATAGCCCTGCCGGCTGGTATTTTTAATATGCTCATTTTTCCGCAAGATTATTACAATCATCTTATTCCCGATATCATGGTGACGGATGCGTATGTCCAGCTCACGGTTTATCTGGAACCTCTGATACTTAGCGGCTCCATTTACGGGTATGTTACCGAACTCATGTCAGGGAATCCTGTAAACGGTGTTCCCGTAACGGCCAGCACCGGTTTTGATAATTCGTGGTTCACTGCAGATACACTGACCGACAGTACCGGATATTATTCGCTGGAGGTTCCGAGCGGTACATTCTTCGTTCAGGCCGTACTGGAGGGGTGGGCACAGTTAGGCAACTCTCCAGTAGCAGTTGACAACGACCAGGTGCAGCAGGATTTAATTCTTGCCCCCCTTTCAGGGGCAATTCAGGGAATGGTTACCGATGTGGTTACCGGGTTGCCGGTTGCGGGTGCCTGGGTCTATGCGGATAACGGAGCCCAGAACTGGGGCAGCGGAGCGGATACCGCCGAAGATGGCAGTTACACTGTCGCCCTGATCAACGGAGTTTATGTCGTCTCGGCAGAAGCGGATGGTTACCTGACTTTCGAGTCGTCGGATATCGAAGTACAGGATGACTTCATCTCACTGGATATTGCCCTGACTCCTGAGGGTTCCCTTCAGTTAGGGGATGTCAACGGTGACCAGGCCCTGAATGTACTGGACGTGGTCCTCCTGGTCGGTTTCATCCTGGGGAGCCAGGAGCCAACACCACAGCAGGCCTGGGCGGCAGATGTAAATGGGGACGGGGCAATCAATGTTTTGGATATAGTATCTTTGGTTGATTTAATCCTGAACGGATAAACCGGTGAAGTCTGCCCTCACCGGAAAATTACAGCGGTACTTTGAGATTTGATCGTCTCTGTATCTTTTGAAGGAGTTTTCCTCCGGTTAATCGTAAATTACTCCAGTCTTATCTTACAAACATTTATTAATCAGCAGAAAGGGATGTGGGTGCTGCAGCAAGATGCCGCGGACCTCTCCCGAAAGAAAGGAAAAGATGAACCTTTACAAATCTCTCACCAAAACAGCCTGCTTTGCCCTGCTCACTATCAGTCTGGTGTCAGGTCAGCTCTTCTGGAACGGACTCTCTGTAGCCACCTCCGATAATATTGATGCCCTGGCGTTAAATCCAGCCGGCCTGGGAATTGCCAGAGGAGAACAATCGGCCCTTCAAGTGCGGGTACCGAAGAACGAAAATGAGGACCCCATCTATTTCGCCGGCACCAGAATGGATGGGTTTGGTTATACCCTTTACGGGACGAATCACCTTTCCTACAATCTTGCTCTGGGAGGTGATTTAGGGGGCGGATTGAATTTTGGCTATCGCTGGGACAGCCACAAGATTAACACGCTGGGTTTTCTGTACCGGCCTGTATCTTTCGGTTCTTTAGGGATCACGGGCGATTTTGATAAAAAACTGAATCTCACCGGCTCACGTATGGGATTGGCCGTCAGACCTTTCGGCTATCGACTGACCCTGGGCGCAGATGTGACAACGACGGACTGGTCCACAATCACAGATTACGATTCCTTCAAAGCAAACTCCACACTTTCCGGTTTTATTGAACTCCAGCCGGTTGACGGAATTTTCTGTTCCTTCATGTCCAGTGAAAACGGTAAAGATATTTCGCTGAATCTCGGTTTCGATTTCAACCTCGGCGGCATCAATATAGGGGGTAGTTCAATTGCCGGCCGGCAAAGCAGCGAATATGGATTTTATACCCATTCACAGGTTCTTAAAAGCATCCTGAAAACCAGGGATAAAAAGGCGCTGCATTATGTACGCCTGCAGATGAGCAACATGATGATCGAAGAAAAACCTGAAAAACCATTCTTCAATTTTAACCTGAATCCACTGAAGAAAACAGTTCACGGCACACAGTTACGGACCTGGATTGAAAAACTCGATAAACTCACCGCAGATGAGAATGTGGACGGCCTGATCATCGATTATGAGTATATGGGCGGCGGACTGGGGAAACTTTATGAAGTTCGCCAGGCGCTGGAGCGTTTCAAAGCGGCCGGTAAAAAGATCATCGTCTATGGAAAGTCGGTCAATAATATTGGCTGCTATCTGTTGTCGATGGCTGATGAAATCTATGTTGCACCCCTTGGCGAGGTGGATCTGCGGGGGCTGAACCTCGAATTGAATTTTTACAAAGGCCTCATGGACAAGCTGGATATTGTGGGGGAATTTGAACAGATCAGTCCCTATAAGACCGCTCCCGATCCCTTCTTAAGGAAGGAGATGTCACCGGAGATGCGTGAAAATTACGGTGAAGTCTTTGATGATCTCTATGAAGAATTTGTCAACGGGATTGCCTCGGGTCATGGGTGGAGCACTGAAAAAACGAATCAGGTCATTGACAACGGTCCCTATCTTCCGGCAGCAGCTATCGAGGCTGGGCTCATCACCGGGACAAAATTCCCTGATGAGTTTGAAAGTTATATTGAAAAATTTGATGGTCGTGACGTCAGGATAAGAGACTGGGATGAGATAGACAGGAAAGAGGCTTATGTGAATGAATGGAAAACCGAAGTTCTCCCCACCATTGCTATAGTGTATGCAGTGGGTGGAATTGTCTCGGGTGAGAGCAATCCCGGGCCCGGTGGATCAACGCAAATGGGGGATGAAACCATCACTCAGGCGCTGAAAGATGCCCGGGAGAACGAGGATGTGTCGGCTGTGGTTTTCCGAATTGACAGCGGCGGCGGGTCAGCGCTGGCCTCGGATATGATCCTGAGAGAGGTGAACAATACAACCGATCTGGATACCTCCAATGTCAAGCCTCTCATCGCTTCTATGTCGGATGTGGCCGGCTCGGGTGGTTACTGGATTGCCTGCCAGTCTGATAAAATTGTGGCTTACCCCACGACCATTACCGGTTCCATCGGCGTGCTGAGCGGACGCATCAATTATTCCGGTCTGCTGAAAAAACTGGGGATCACTTCGGATAAAATTAAGTATGGCAAACACTCAGATTTCTACTCTGCCAATAAACTCTGGAGTGCCGAGGAAAAGGCCATCATACGCAAGGGCATCATCGATACTTATGAGATGTTCAAAGAAAAAGTCGCCGCAGGTCGTGAGGGGCTCGAAGTAGAAGATCTGGACCCCATTGCTCTCGGACGGATCTGGTCCGGAACACAGGCAAAAGACCGGAAGCTCATCGATGAAGTCGGCGGCCTGTCCAGGGCCATTGAGCTGGCTAAGCAGGCAGCAGGGATCCCTGCCGAGCAGGAAGTCAATATCGTAGAGTACCCCAAACCCAAACCGAAATTTTCACTCCTGAAGAGCATGTCCGGGAATAGCCGGATTTCAGCGTATATCCCCGATGAGATTATGGAACAGCTGGAAATTCTGCGTATTATTCCGATAATCGAGGATGATGAAATCCAATTGCTGATGCCCTTTACAATTAAGGTAAAATGAACTGAAAAGAAAAGATTCCGGGTCACCGCAACTGCTCTGACCCGGGGTCTTCCTTTCCCTCTCCGCGGCATCAATTTATTCCGCAGCACAGATTCCCGAACCGCAATCTGTCATACGTCCGTGCCACATCGTCTTTTTCTATTGTCCCGGTGGCAGAGACATTTCACGGCACATTTCCTGAAAGTCCGCTCCCAAATACTCAGGAGGTAAAATTATGGACCAAAATCAAAATACCCAGCAATTCAATCCCGAACAGGGTGTGAATCCTGTAGAAAAATACGGCATTGATCTGACGAAACTTGCCAATGAAGGCAAGATTGATCCGGTTATCGGCAGAGAAGATGAGATCCGTCGGATCGTGCAGATTCTCTCCCGCCGCACGAAAAACAACCCGGTTCTTATCGGCGAGCCCGGTACGGGAAAGACCACGGTGGTTGAAGGGTTAGCCAAGCGGATCATCGAAGGGGATGTTCCGGAAAATCTGAAGAATAAAAAACTGGTGACCCTCGATTTGAGCGCCATGATCGCAGGAGCCATGTACCGGGGACAGTTTGAAGAACGGCTGAAAAATTTCATCAGGCAAGTTGTCGAAAGTGACGGTGAGATCATGGTTTTCATCGACGAACTGCATACCATTGTCGGCGCCGGAGCTGTTGAAGGTCAGATGGATGTTTCAAATATGATCAAACCCGAGCTGGCCCGTGGCAGGATGAAGATCATCGGAGCGACCACCCTGAAGGAGTACCAGAAATACATCGAGAAAGATGCGGCACTGGAACGGCGTTTCCAGCAGGTATATATTTCTGAGCCCAATGTAGAAGACACGATCACGATCCTTCGGGGGATCAAGGATAAATACGAATTACATCACGGCCTGCGCATCCGGGACGCAGCTCTTATCGCCGCTGCCACACTGTCCGACCGCTACATTACGGACCGTTTCCTGCCTGATAAAGCCGTGGACCTGGTTGATGAGGCTGCCGCCAAGATCCGCATGGAGATTAATTCTTCTCCCGTGGCGATTGACGATATCAACCGGAAATTGCTGCAGCTTGAAGTGGAGCGGGAGGCACTGAAAAAGGAAAAAGACAAGCGGTCAAAAGAAAGACTTGTGCATGTGAAAACTGAAATTAAGGATCTGCGGAATAAATTATCCGATCTGATGAAAGTCTGGGAGGATGAAAAGCGCAAAGTTGCCGATGTGAATCGTATCAAAGAACAGATAGATGAACTGAATACCCGGGCGGAACGGGCCCAGCGGGAAGGTGATTTCCAAACTACTGCGAAAATAAAATACAGCGATATTCCCGAGGCAGAAAAAGAACTGAAAGTAATGGAAGAAAAACTGACCGACAACCGGTTTGTAAAACTGGAAGTGGATACGGAGGATATTGCGGATATTGTCTCCAAATGGACTGGTATCCCGGTGCAGAAGATGCTGTCGGGTGATAAAGAAAAACTGCTCACCCTTGAGGATGCTCTGCATCGCCGCGTGAAGGGTCAGGATGAAGCCATACGGTACGTTGCCGACGTAATCCGCATGTCAAAAATGGGCGTCACCGATCAGGATCGGCCCACAGGTTCGTTTCTGTTCATGGGGAATACAGGTGTGGGGAAAACCGAACTGGCCAAGACCCTGGCAGAGACGCTGTTCGATGACGAAAGGGCTATGGTCCGTCTCGACATGAGTGAGTTCTCCGAGCGGCATTCGGTGGCAAAACTAATTGGTAGTCCCCCGGGATATGTGGGGTACGATGAAGGTGGTCAGCTCACCGAGCGAATCCGTCGCCGGCCCTATGCAGTTATTCTGTTTGACGAGATCGAGAAAGCCCATCCAACAGTACTGAATGTGCTGCTGCAGATCCTCGATGACGGGCGACTCACGGACACCAAAGGCCGCACCGTCAATTTCAAGAATACGATCATCATCATGACCTCCAACCTGACGCGTGAAGAACTGCGGCACAATATGCGGCCTGAATTCATCAATCGAATTGATGAGATCATCACTTTCCATGACCTCGACCGTCAGGTGATCCGCCAGATCGTGGACCTGAGACTGCAGGAAGTTCGGGCGAAGTTGGCGGAGCAGTCCGTAGAGTTGGATTTTTCCAACGGAGTGCAGGACTATCTTGTCGAGCACGGTTACGATCCTCAGTTTGGTGCCAGACCGGTGCAGCGAATTATCAAGAGACAGATCCTGTCGGGACTTTCAAAATATCTGCTGCAAAACCCTGAGGTGAAGCAGGTGCAAGTGGATATGAAAGAAGATCAGGTGGTCTTTTACGGTCAATAACTGGGAATGATACTATACGAATCCGCCGGGTCTCGCCTGGCGGATTTCAAATATTTTTCACATTTTCTGGCAATGGGGACAGATATGTGTTCCCCGCTGCGCTACGGTCAGTTTGACGATCGCCGTGTTACAGCGTGGGCAGGGCTGCCCGGTCCGCCCGAATACCTGCAGCCGGCTGCTGTAATTCCCTGTGCGTTCGCCCTGAAAGCCAAAATCGCGGATCGTCGTACCCTGGAATTCGATGGCTTCGGTCAAGATGGTGACAATAGCCGAGTGCAGAACAGCGACCTTTCGGACGGAAATTCCTGCGCCTGGAGCGCGGGGATTAATGGCAGCATGCCAAAGGACTTCATCGCAATAGATATTCCCCAGACCTGCGATAACGGACTGGTCCAGCAGGAGGGGTTTAATCTGCCGGGATGTACCCGCCAGAATGTCCGCCAGGAGTTCCGGTGTGAATTTATCAGACAGCGGTTCTGGACCCAGTTTTGAGTCGAGCTCCCCTAGCGAAGAACGAAAAGTGATCCGGCCGAATTTGCGTGTATCTTCAAAGTACAGATATTGCTCACCCTCCAGAGTGAACCAGGCCCTTATATGTGGGTTTTGGGATGGCAGCACTGCGGAGAAAATTAATTTCCCCGTCATGCGCAAATGCACCAGGATGTGACCCGAATCCAAATCAAGAAGAATGTATTTACCTCGCCGGTGTATGGCACGGATGGTCTGCGCTTTGATGTGGTTAATAAAATCGGTAGTTGAGAAATCGTCCAGAGTTCGAGGCCAAAGACAGGTAAAATCCTGTATTCGGCAACCGGTAACGATTGGCTGCAGAGAGCGTACGACGGTTTCAACCTCGGGGAGTTCAGGCAAAGTGCAATGCTCAGCCGGCGGTCACACCGGTCGTTTAACCGCCCATGAAAGTGATGGCTTTTCGAATGCTTTCGCCCAACAGATCAATCTCTTCAAAAGTGTTATAGAGATAAAAACTGGCCCGGGTGGTGGCGGAGATTCCCAGTCGGGTCATAATGGGTTGGGCGCAGTGATGCCCGGCGCGTACAGCGATGCCATCCTGGTCAAGTAACTGTGACAGATCGTGGGGATGAACGCTGCCGGCATTGAAGCTGATCACAGCTCCTCTTTCACGGGCATCGCCGTAAATTTCAATATCGGGAATTTCCCGGAGAGTTTTGAGCGCATAGGCTGTGAGCTGCGTTTCATAGGCAGCGATTCTGTCAAGACCGATATCGGAGAGATATTTCACAGCAGCTCCCAGTCCGATGACCTGTGCAATGGGCGGTGTTCCCGCTTCAAATTTGTACGGCAGGGCGTTCCAGGTTGACGCATTCATCGAGACGGTGCGGATCATATCGCCGCCCCCATGAAAGGGTTCCATTTTATCGAGAATTTCGAGGTTTCCATAGAGGACACCCACGCCGGTAGGTCCCAGCATTTTATGCCCGGAAAAAACATAAAAATCGGCGCCGAGGTCCGTCACGTTCACGCTGTGATGGGGAACTCTTTGAGCTCCGTCCACCAGAATTACAGCGCCTGCGTCATGTGCCAATTTTACAATTTCTTTAACCGGATTCACCGTACCCAGCACATTGGATTGATGGATTACTGCAACCAGTTTTGTGTGCGGTGTAAAATATTGTTCTGATCTGTTAAGGTCCAGCGTTCCATCTGAATTCAGCGGAAGATACCGGATGAGAGCGCCGGTGGATTTAGCAACCATTTGCCAGGGAACGATATTACTGTGATGTTCCATCTCCGTGATGAGGATCTCATCTCCAGGTTTGAGTGTATTCCGTGCCCAGGCATAGGCCACCAGGTTGATCGATTCAGTGGTTCCCTTTGTAAAAATTATGGAGTCTGTCGTTTCCGCACCGATGAAGCTGGCGACCTCCCGCCTCGTATTTTCATATTCAGCAGTAGCCTGCTCGGCGATTCGATAGATCCCCCGATGGACGGATCCGCCATACTCCGTATAATAACGAACCATTGCATCGATGACGCATCGGGGTTTCAGGGTTGTTGCGGCGCTGTCCAGATAAATCAGTGGCCCCTGTTCCTGCGAACTGGAGAGAAGGGGGAAATCTTCCCGAAGTTTAGCAGCCCTGATCGCCGGGGTCATCCCGGTCATAACATCCCCAGCTGCAGTTTGGCAGCGTCGGTCATCATATCCCTGTTCCAGAGGGGTTCCCATACGAGCTCGACCTTCACATTTTTGATACCTGGCAATAATCCCACCTTATATTCAGCATCGGCTGCGATGGAAGGTCCCATGCCGCACCCGGGTGCCGTGAGGGTCATTTTCACCAGAACCGCATAACCTCCGCCGGGTTCCGGAGTGAGCCTTAGATCATAGACGAGCCCAAGATCAACAATATTCACCGGAATCTCAGGGTCATATACCATTTTTAGCTTTTCCCAGACCAACTCTTCTTCGACGTCGATACCCGCATCATGATGCGCATCTTCATCCGGAAGCTCAACCGGTTTACCGATGGCGTCGGCATCCTTCCCGGCCAGTTTTGCCAGATTCCCGTTGATGTACAGAGTGTAGGTTCCCCCAAGAGCCTGAGTAATCTTAACCTTTTCACCCTTGATCAATACGATCTTCTCTCCGCTGGGGATGAGCTCTGCGATGCAGTCCCGGGTGAGTGAAATAGTGTCGTTCGTTGATTCCATTATGTTTCGGTGGATACAATATCCAGTTTTTTATCGTTTAGGATGCTCATGGCAGTATGCCAGGCGAGGGCCGCGCATTTTACCCTGGCAGGGAATTGATGAACCCCCGCCAGTACGGCCAGTTTGCCCATTTTTTCCAGGTCGGCTTCGCCGGTTGTGATCATCTTATGAAAGTCCTCAAAGATTTTTTTTGCTTCGTCAATGGTTTTGCCCTTGAGAAGGGTCGTCATGATGGAAGCGGAAGCTTTGGAGATAGCACATCCGGATCCGGTAAAGCTGATATCGCTGATGCGCTTATCTTCCTTGCGGATGAAAACCTTGATCCGGTCACCGCAGAGGGGGTTGTGTCCGTCCAGAAAGAGATCGGTATCCAGGATCTCCCTGAAATTCCGGGGATTCTGATTGTGATCGAGGATCAGCTGCTGATAAAGGTCCCGGAAGTTATCCATTCGCCGAGCCCTTCTCCTGTATCAAACTCAATTTGTGTCGTAATTTTGCCCGCACATACCCCCTGACAGAATCGAGAGATATACGGTCCAGAATTTCATTCGTAAATCCACCTATCATCAGTACATAGGCATCTTCCAGAGATATTCCCCTGGATCTGAAATAAAACAAGGCGTCTTCATTCAGCTGCCCAGTCGCAGACCCGTGCGAGCATTTCACATTGTCAGTGTATATCTCAAGTTGCGGATTGCTGTTCACCCGCGCATCTTTAGATAGCAGCAGATTGCGATTCGTCAGCACCGAGTCCGTCTCCTCCGCTCCTTCTGCCACTTGGATTTTACCGTTAAAAACCGATCTGGCTTTTCCCCCTAATACACTTTTGAAAAGTTCGTTGCTGCGGCAGCGGGGTCTCGCGTGGTTGATCAGCGTATGATTATCCCCGTGCTGCCTGCCGGTAAGGATTTGCAGACCGGAAAGATGTGTGTCACAATGTTCGCCCCGCAGGTGTACGCTGATGTCGTTTCGACTCAGCCGGCCTCCAAAATCGAAGATCCCCGCATTCAGCGAGCTGCCTCCAGCCTGGTCAAAGCCCAGCGATGAGATATGGTCGGCTCTGTCGGATTCATCCTGAAGGCGATAATAGGTCAATGCCGAAGATTCGCCGAGAGATATTTCTGTTACGCTGTTGTTAAAATAGGAAAGGGATTCTATCCCGGTAAATTGCTCAATGAGCTCCACGGAAGCATTTTTGCCCACAAGCAGCAGTGCCCTGGGAGCTGAATAGGTATCTGCGTCTCCAATTGTAATATAGAGCAGCTGCAGGGGAGATGTAATTTTTGCGGCATCAGGTATCCGTAAAAACAGTCCCCTGTCAAGCTTTGTCGTATTCGCGGCAACGAATGTACTGTCGGTCATGGGAACAATACCAGAGAGCCGGCTGCCGATGAGCTCGGGATATTTTTCGGCAGCTTCTTTCAGGGTAGTTGCTTCCACTTCTGCTGGTAAGCTGTCTATGTCGGAATATTTGGAGGAAAATCTGCCATTGATGATAACCAGTCTCCTGCAGCCTTCTAATCTACAGGATTTCAGGATTCCCTGTATCCCGTCCACTTCAGAATCGGGCTTTTCCAACGTGAAATCCGTCGTTAAGAGTCGGGATACACTAGTGAAACGCCAAGCCTCCATTTTCGGATTCGGCCGCTCGAGGGTTTCAACCTGCTTCCTCGCCTCAAGGACCAACCCCGAAAGCACATCCTTTCGGGACAAAATCGTCCCTTGCTCTGGTGATTTATCGATAGCGTGTATCATTATCCTGCCGTCTTTGCCGCAGTTGTAAGTCCTGAGGGCGTTGATGGATTTTCCAGCCAGGCATAGCCTTTCTCTTCGAGTTCATAAGCGAGCTCTTTCCCGCCTGATTTGACGATTCTGCCGTCAATTAATACATGCACATGATCGGGGATGAGATAATTGAGCAATCTCTGATAATGTGTGATGACGATGAAAGAACGCTGCTCATCTCTGAAGTTGTTGACGCCGTCAGCGATGGTTTTAAGAGCGTCAATATCCAGCCCCGAATCCGTTTCGTCAAGGATGCTCAGCCGGGGTTCGAGAGTTATCATCTGCAGGATCTCGTTCCGCTTCTTTTCACCCCCCGAAAATCCTTCGTTCACAGGGCGATGGATGAAACTTTCGTCCAAGTCCACCAATTTGAGTTTCTTCCTGATCAGAAGCATGAAATCCATGGCATCAAGCTCTTCTTCCCCCCGATACTTACGCAGTGAATTCAGAGCTGTCTTCAGAAAATACATGTTGTTCACTCCGGGAATCACCACGGGATACTGAAAGGATTGAAAAATCCCTTCCCAGGCCCGGTTTTCCGGTGTCAATTGGGTCAGATCTTCACCCCTGTACGTAATCGTTCCCCGTGTGATTTTATATTTTTCATTTCCGGATATGACATTTGCCAGGGTTGACTTCCCTGCGCCATTGGTCCCCATAACTGCGTGAATTTCACCAGGCTTTACGGATAGGTTTATGCCCTTGAGGATCTCTTTTCCCTCTATGGACACATGTAAATTTTTTATTTCAAGCATTTAGCATCACTTTCGTATTTCGATTAACTTCAGTCATTACAACCGGCCGGATTTTTTGTTTTGCGGTATTATCCAACGCTGCCCTCCAAACTGACCTCCATTAATTTCTGGGCTTCCACGGCAAATTCCATGGGGAGCTCTTTAAAAATATCCCGGCAGAAACCATTGACGATCATAGAGACTGCATCTTCAGTTGGAATTCCCCGCTGATTACAGTAGAAGATCTGTTCTTCGCCGATGGTCGAAGTGGTTGCCTCATGCTCGACCTGGGCGGTCTGATTGCGGATGTCAAGATAAGGAAACGTGTGTGCTCCGCACTTATCTCCGATGAGAATTGAATCACACTGGGAATAATTCCGGGCATTTTCAGCACTCTTCAGTACTTTAACCTCACCACGATAGGTCTGCTGACCCCTGCCGGCGGCGATACCCTTGGAAATTATGGTACTGCTGGTATTTTTCCCGATGTGGATCATTTTGGTTCCCGTATCGGCTTGTTGATAATTATTGGTCAACGCCACGGAATAAAATTCACCGACGGAATTATCCCCCTGTAAAATACAGCTGGGATATTTCCAGGTAACGGCCGATCCCGTTTCGACCTGAGTCCAGGAGATCTTTGAATTTTTCCCCCGGCAGGCGCCCCTCTTGGTGACAAAATTGTAAATCCCGCCCAGGCCGTTTTTATCTCCCGGATACCAGTTCTGAACCGTAGAGTATTTTATTTCGGCATTGTTAAGCGTAACGAGTTCAACTACGGCGGCATGCAGCTGATTTTCATCCCGCATGGGGGCCGTGCAGCCTTCGAGGTAACTCACGTACGAATCATCATCCGCGATGATCAGTGTTCTTTCAAACTGTCCGGTATTGGATGCATTAATGCGGAAGTAGGTGGATAATTCCATGGGTGAACGGACACCTTTCGGGATATAAACAAAAGATCCGTCGCTGAAGACCGCTGCATTTAAGGCTGCAAAAAAATTGTCTCCGGCAGGAACAACCGATCCCAGATATTTCCTGACCAGATCAGGATATTTTTGAACCGCCTCGGAAATTGGCATGAAAATAATACCCACTTTGGCCAGCTCTGCTTTAAAGGTCGTTGCTACTGAAACCGAATCGAAAACGGCATCTACCGCCACGCCGGCAAGCAGCTTCTGTTCATCAAGAGGGATCCCTAATTTCTTATAGGTATCAAGCAATTCAGGATCAACCTCATCCAGACTGCTAAGCGTATCTTTCTTTTTAGGAGCAGCAAAATAGCTGATGGATTGGTAATCCACAATATTATAGGTCAGTTTGGCCCATTCGGGCTCCGTCATTTTCTGCCAGGCGGCGTATGCTTTCAGCCTGTAATCCAGCAGCCAGTCCGGCTCGGCTTTTTTATGTGAGATAAGCCGGATCACATCCTCATTCAATCCCGGTGGAATTTTATCCTGTTGAATATTGGTGACAAAACCGTATTTGTATTCTTTGTCTGTAAAATCCGTGATTATTTTGCGGTCGTCGGTCATTCTGGGGTCAACTCTGATTTATAGTGTGACATCATCCAAGGTGATATTACTGAAAACGGATCTGATATTATTGTTGATCCGGGTGATGGGCTTGCGGATATTGCAAATGCTGTCCCGGTCGCAGTCTTCATCGAGATTGCAGTCTGAAATTCCCACAGGTCCTTCAATGAGTTCGAAAAAATCAATGAGGGAGATATCTCCTAATCTGGCATTGATACGGTATCCTCCCTTGGGTCCCTGGACAGCGGTAATGATGGATTCTCTGGCCAGGAGCTGCAATATTTTCGCCAACAGATCATAAGGGATCCCATATCTTTCTGCAATGACCCTGGCACTGCAAACAGCCTCATGACCGGCATTCTGCATATGCCTGAGGGCGATAAGGGAGTACTCAACTTTCCGGGTCAGCTTCAACATTGCATATTTTTCTCATAAACCATGACTAAAATTAAAACCTTCCGTAATGGGGTCACAAGAAATAAATACGATATATTTAGTCGTAGTTAGACGCTATTCATAAATCAGGGAATCACAGGCTCATATTTGAACAAAACTTTTTCATTGAGATAGTTGATTAGCATTCAGGCTGAAACGGAAAGATGAATTTGATGTTGTATTTTAGATTAAAGTTTTATGAATATCAGCCGATAAATATCTACTACAGAGCCCTATATCCCTCAAACCTGTATTTATTAAATGAAGAGGAAGATTATGACTAAAACAAATTGCTGGGAATTTAAAAAATGCGGCAGAGAACCCAACGGAGCGAAAATTGAAGATTTGGGTGTTTGCCCTGCCGCTGTCGAAACAAAGGTCGATGGCGTCAACCACGGTAAAAACGGAGGCAGAGCCTGCTGGCCCCTCACCGGCACCTTCTGCGGCGGAGTCGTACAGGGCAGTTTTGCCATGAAATTGACAAATTGCATGGCCTGTGACTTTTATCAACTCGTCGGAGCAGAAGAAGGACCGGAGCACCAGAGTGCAAAAGATATTCTGGCGATGCTGGCATAATCACCGGCTATTTACCGGCATTCTGTGTCTGCAAGCGGAGTATAATCCGGCTCCTTAACAAACTCCATCCATGCAAAAGGGGTGTCTGCGGAAAAGCGGGTTTTCGTTTTCTTTCGTCAGATCAGGCAGTATTTAGCCGGGTCGATAAACCGTGGTGCAGCCTCCTGCCCGGACCGCTTGAATAGGCCTGAATAAGAGCTTCCGGTTCGTAAGGAACCTTCGGTATCTACAATTCCGGAGGTTTTTCTTAACTATCTGTATTAACACCTGCCCAATTCCGAATGTCAGTAATTTGTGACAAACCTTTCCATCGTATTTGATATTATTTCAATATGCATATTTATCTGAAAATTTTAATAACTGTATTTTAATCAGTTAAACATCAGCAAAACTCTGGTCTGATGTTTGCTAAAATAATATAGAATATGGGTTAATTGCGTCCATACGAAAGGAGACAGTGAGTGATCGATGCCCCACGGTCCCTTTTGAAATTAAAAAGCTCTGCACCCTGACAGGTGCAGCAAATATTTCAGGAGTTGTAAATGAAATCAAAAAAATATTTGTTAAATATCCCACTGTTACTCGTTTTATTTTATCTGTCCTGTTCGCCGGATGAGAAATCTCTCACCGCGCCTTTTGATAATCCCAATGAATTTTTAACAATAAGTCATTTTCAAATTGGCAGCTCTCAATTAATTGCCAACACAGATACCACAACAGTAAGCGCCACAATTCAGAATTCAAACGAGGAACCCGTTGAAGGTATCATCGTGACTTTTTCTGCCACTTCGGGTGAAATTCTCTATGCGGATACCAGTTCTTTCTCGTTGACCGGAGTCGACGGGAAAGCTTCAGCTCGTTATGTACCTGGTGCCGATTATGGAGAGAACTCCATCTATATTTCTGCCGGAGCTGCCAAAGATACTTTAACGCTCACTATCTCACCACAGGAATTGACCCTGGTCGTTACGCCCTCAGAAACTGAAATTCTCGGCGATGGTGTATCGGAAACTGAGGTGGAAATCTCAATGATCGATCAGTACAACAGTGCCCTGCAGGGATTGGAAATACAGTGCAGTTCGGATTTGGGAACCCTGTCCGATCTGCAGCTCACAACCGATTCTGACGGTCTGGCTGTGACAACCCTTACGAGTATCGGTACCGAGAGCGATGAAACAGCAACCATCAGCTGCAGTTTGACAGAGGATGCAACGATAGCCGGTTCGGCCACGGTAGAATTCACCGGCCTGACACTGGAGGTCACAACCGAGGAGGAATTTTTTGAAAGTGACCAGGGCAGTATCCAGATTACCGCTTTTCTTCATGAGACAACCACAGGTCTTCCCGTGTCGGGTGAGATACTGGAGTGGTCAACGACTCAGGGAACCATTGATGATACTTCGCAAACGGACAGTGACGGCATGGCGACAGCTTTGCTGATCCCTATCCAGGGCCAGACAGGAGAGGTAACGATAACTGCCTCCGTCGGTACAGGTGAAGTTAACAGTAGTACCGCCATCTACTTTGTTGCCCAGAGTATTTCCAATATTGATTTACTGCCGGATGCAGATCATATCCTTGCAGATGGTGTTTCCACCGTATTATTTACGGCAACTGCTCTCGATGAATCTGAAAATCCTGCTGCTTTTGTATCACTTCAGTTCACAACGGATAATGGTAAATTTTCGAACGGTGATCAAAACATTAATGTACTCACCGACAGTGACGGTGTTGCCGAAGTTGAGCTTACGAGTGCTCCCGGAGTTTTCGATATGGATGCAACCGTGTCGGCTTTTGCCGAAATTGATTCCAGCGTTGTTGCTCAGGCGGTGGTCCAGTTTCGGGGGATAACCTTTGCCATTACCTCCCAAATCGATACGTTGATTGCCGACGGAACGACCGTTACCGATATCACGGCACAGGCGAGAGAGACTTCCAACGGAAACCCGCTTTTCAATCAGACCGTGAACTGGAGTACGACCATGGGTGTCATACTGGGTGCTTCCGAAACAGATTTGTTCGGTTTTACATCCACACAGCTCATGAGCAGTTACGAAGATGGTCATGCCGTAGTTGAGGCAACGCTCGGGGATGGCATCAGTGATACACTTGAATTTGAGTTTGTCTCACTGAGCATCTCCCACATATTCCTCGCGGCTTCGGATTACAGCATTGTCGCAGATGGGGTCACCACCACGGATCTGTATATTACCGCAGAAGATGAGGTGGGGAACCCCGTTGAGGGAGCCGCTGTCGCGCTCACTGCGGAACTGGGAACTTTCATAAATGGTGAAAATTACCTTGAGCTTGCAACCGGTGCAGGCGGAACGGCAACCGTCAGTCTCACGGGGCCGGCAAGCGACGTTGATTTGACAGGACTGATCCAGGCATCTGCCGTTAACGATGACAATATTTCGGCGGATCTTCAACTGGATTTCAGGGGGATCAGTTTTACGATTACCAGTGATTTTGACGCCCTTATCGCCGATGGAAACAGCCTGACGGAAATCGAGGTCCTTGTGCGTGAATCAACCAGCGGAAATCCAATCATTAACCGTCCGGTCACCTGGGCCACAACCATGGGAACCATCACGGGAACCACGACGACGAACACTTACGGGATTGCCTCGACCCAGTTGGTTAACGATTATGAGACCGGTCCTGCTGTTATAACGGCTTCGTTTGGGAATCTCTTCACGGATACTCTGGAGTTCGAGTTTGTCATGCAGACGGTGTCGGAAATTCAACTCGATGTGAGCAGTAACAGCATTTATGCTGACGGTCTGTCCTCAGTTGACATTACCCTCATAACTCTTGACGCTTCGGGAAACCATCTGGGAAATTCCAGCCTCACGCTGACCACGGATCACGGTTTGTTATCAGGGGGAGTCCAGGAACTGGAATTCTTTACCGACAATGATGGCTATGCCCAGGTATCGTTAACCAGTGAAGCCAGTGTTCTCGATGAAACAGCCCATCTTAATGTCACGCTCACTGATGGTTCCGTCTCTGCGGCAACCGAGGTTGACTTCAGGGGACTGACTCTCGAAATTACCTCCGCCATCGATACCCTGGTTGCGGATGGTTCCACCGAAACCGGAATTACGGCACATTTAAAAGAAACGAGTAATAATTTTCCGGTGGCTGGACATACGATATATTGGAGCACCACTCTGGGCGGGATTACCGAATCTTCCGTCACCGATGAACTGGGAGATGCAGTTGCACAATTGACAGCCAGCAGTGACACCGGATTAGCAGCAGTGGAGGCATTAATTACCTCAAACTTGTCTGATACGATTGAGATTGAATTCGTCCCGGTCACTGTTGAGGATCTTGCTGTCGAAGTTTCGGAAACCAGCATCCTCGCTGACGGCACTTCAACTGCCGTGATCACAGCAACAGCCCTTGACTATGAGGGCAATATTGTCCCCGGGGCAATCCTGACGCTGACGACAGTCAACGGTAGTTTCTCAAATGATCTTCAAAGTATCAGTCTCACAACGGGCGCCGAGGGTATGGCTTCTGCGGTTCTCACCAGTCCTGCCAGCCGGGAAGACCTCTTATCCATCCTGACTTTGGAGTTAACATCAGATCCGTCCGTAGTGGTTTATGATCTGATTGAATTCAGAGGTGTTTCATTTGATATCACGACGGAGATAGAAGCGCTCATTGCAGATGGTACTACCAATACGCCGATATATGCCCTGGTAAAGGAAACTACCAATGGTAATGCCGTGAGTAATGCCACAGTTAATTGGGCCACGACAATGGGCGTCATCACGGCAGAATCTCAAACAAACTCTCTGGGCGTAGCCTATGCGACACTCGTGAGCAGCTACGAAACAGGAGATGCCGTCATCTCAGCGTCTTTCGGTAACGAACTTAATGATGAGCTTGCTGTGCAGTTCGTTGAAACAGGTATTTATGATGTCAGCTTTACCTCCTATCAAAACAGCATTCCGGCAGATGGAGTTTCAACATTGACCTTATCAGCGGTTGCAACCAACGCAATCGGCGTCCCCCTTGAGAACTCCCCGATTGAATTTTCTACTGAATACGGGTCATTCCTCAACGGACAGCAGACCTATCAGACCACTTCAAATATTGACGGAATCGTAACCGCAGTCCTGTCCGGGGTTGCCAGTGAGGAGGATATTCTGAACGATGTAACGGTTGCAGCCATAGATAATCCTGCTATCACCGATACGATGAACGTGCAGTTCAGAGGCATTTCGGTGACGATCACGACAGAAGTTGATACGCTCATCGCAGACGGCGGGACTACGACAGTGATTTCGGCCTTGATACGAGAGACGACCTCCCTCAGTCCCATTACGGGTGAACAGGTCTTTTGGTCAACGACCCTTGGCAGCATTGATGCTTCTTCTGAAACAGATCAGTTCGGAATTGCAACGGCTGTTCTGACAAGCAGTCCCATTCCCGGCAGTACAATCATCGAAGCCTCGACCTGGGGAGGGCTTTCGGCAGAACTGTCGGTCGAATTCATTCCGTTGGCGATTGCCTCAATCAGCGCTACCGCCTCAGCATCATCAATTTATGCCGATGGCGCTTCACAGGTGACCTTTTATGTCACTGCCTATGATGAAAGAGGCAGTACGATGCAGGGGGAACCCATTCATTTTGCTACAGATCTTGGAACCTTTTCTAATGGAGAGGAAGAAATTGAACTGCTAACGGATGAGGAAGGTATGGCCGCTGCTCACCTGACCAGCATCCCCAGTACAGTTGATGAAATAGCAAGCGTCTATATATTTGCTGTGAACGATCCCGCTATTTATACAGACTTTGAAATTGAATTCCGCGGTATCACAATTTATATCGATTCAGAGGTAGACACACTCCTTGCCGATATCAATACGATTACCCCCATCACCGCGTATGTGGTGGAATCTTCCACGGGAAATCCGGTTATCAACGGCGGGGTTACCTGGACGACCACACTGGGGGTCATCACCGAAACGACTTTTACCAATAATTACGGAGAAACCTCTGCCGAACTGATCAGCTTCGACCAACCGGGTCTGGCGATCATCACCGCCTTATTCGGCAGCTGCAGTACCGGCCAGCAGAACTGTCTGACGGCTACGATTTCCTGTAATTTCGGGGAGTCCCAGATACCAACCTACCTGATCCTGTCGGCTGGTCCGTCTGACGACAATCAGGACGGCACTATCACCACACCGATTACGGCCGTACTGACCGACCAGAATTCTTACGGCATCGCCAACTATACGATTAATTTTTCCGTTGAACCGGACGGTTGGGGCTTGCTGGAACCTCCCAGTGATGTGACGAACAGTTCCGGGATTGCCAACACCGCATTTATTTGGCCTGCTGAACACGCTTTTGAAAGCGTTACTATCATAGCAACGGCCTATGCCGAAACGGGAGATGTTATTAATGTATTACCCATAACACTTACCATATCAAGAGGAAATTGATAATATGAAAAAATTAATTATACTCTCTGTCCTATTCACTTTTCTGTTCGCCGCCACGGATGAAGTCGTCTTCGATTATTATGGTCTGGAGGGGATCAACGGAACCAGAAAACTGCAGAAATTCGAACTGATCTATCAGGGCGGCATGTTCACCTCACTCTTCCGGTATCAGGAGGCATATTTAGGATATTTTGGCGTCGGTATTGCCAATGTTACCATCCCTTCCATCGATGAAAATACGACAGACCTCTCCAGCAGTTCATCCCTGATCGGCGACCTTGAATTCATCCGGCCCTCAAAATGGCTTTACATCTCAGGAGGAGCCCGGTACTTTAATGTCAAAGGCGATGTCCGGACCACAGGACTTTCCTATCTGCAGGAAAATAATTATTCCATTGTGGAAATACCCCTTGGTGCCGGTTTCCATTATACTTACAAATTTATTTCAGGAATGGCAGGTGTTCAGAAATCATATTATTACGGACAAAACGACTATTATAAATATGATACCGCAACCGGCAGCAGGGTGATGATCAATCATGAAAAGATCACCTTTTCCGATGAGAATGCCCTTTATTACAGCCTGAATCTGTCCTTTATAATTCTCGACCAATATTATCTCGGCGCACGCGCGGCCCTGAAAAGTTCGGATGATTATACGGTCAGCCTCACACTTGGGACTAATTTTAAATTGCGCAGATGAGAGTCAACCTGAAAGTTCCTGCCATCACGATCGACCAGATGAGGGAAGTGGACCGTCTCATGATTGAAGACTATGGCATAACCCTGGTTCAGATGATGGAAAATGCCGGACGGAATCTGGCCGAATTAGCCCGGAATCTGCTGGGAGGCAGCGTCAGGAATAAAAATATAACAGTGGTTGCAGGTGCCGGTAATAACGGCGGCGGTGGACTGGTAGCAGGCCGTTATCTTTCGAACTACGGCGCTGAGGTTACTGTTCTGTTGGGTGCTTCTGAACGGAAGCTGAAATCGATTCCCCTGCTGAGGTGGCAGACTCTCCATAAGCTGCCGGTGAAATCCGTTGCCGATCCGGGAGATATCTCCGTAAGGCTGTTAAAAGAGTCACATATGATCATTGATGCCGTCATCGGTTATGGTCTGCAGGGGGAACCCAGGGGCAGGTCAGAGGAAGCCATCAAGCTGATCAATGCTTCGGAGAATCCCAGGATCTTATCTCTGGATATTCCTTCGGGTCTTAACGGAGATACAGGACAGGCCTCAGCCTCCTGCATTCGGGCCGAAGCAACCCTGACCCTCGCGCTTCCCAAAAAAGGTCTGTTCAACCCTGACGCAAAAAAATATACCGGTGCTTTGTATCTTGCCGATATTGGCGTTCCGCCGTCTCTGTATCACCGAATTGGTCTGAACGAACAAGTCATATTCGGTGAAGAAGCTATTATCTCAATAGGATAGCACTTTCCCCGTTTGGAGCAGACGGCATCTGCTCCCTATGCAATAAACCCCTTAATTACACCCGCTCTCCCCGGCATAAGTCGTCGGCCTTCTGGCCGGCAATGATACTGTAATTCCGGATAGTAGATAAAAAAGTCTGTTCCCCTCGTTTTTGTCATATACAGGACAGTTCGCTCTCATCCGCCTGCCTTAAAATTCACCTGAAGTACGGAACTTTATTATGCGGATACAAAAAATCATCAATACTAAATGGCTGCGGCCTCTTTTCCTGATCACGCTCATGGGAGCTGCAACCCTCACAGGCTGTAAAAGTGATCAATATCTGGTGGACCTGTCTCCTGACAATATTCCAGCCGCGGGTACCTGGCTGATAAATGAGAATGAAATCTACTGGGGCTGTTCAGGACAGGATTGCATCCCCGGTTTATCGCTCCCCGCCATGGTACCCGTCGGCTCTTCTGATCTCGCATATCTCGATGACGCAGACCTCGTGATCGGTGTCCGGTCAGAGGGCGGCTATTATGCTTATCCCCATCCCGTTCTGGATTGGCATGAAGTCGTCAACGCAGGCGGTTACAGCATTTCTTATTGCCCTCTTACCGGGAGTGCGATGAAAATGACGAACGATCTGGATTTTGGTGTCTCCGGAATGTTGTACAACAGCAATCTGATCATGTACGATAAATCCACCAATAGTTTCTGGCCCCAGATGCTGCTGAAATCAGCTGCAGGGTCGCGGCGCGGAACGCACCTGGAACTGGATGTGATGATGGAAACCACGTGGGGGACCTGGCGCAGATTGTATCCTGAGACACTGGCCCTGTCACAGAATACAGGTTATGATCGGGATTATACGCGTTATCCTTATGGAAGTTATAAGACTGACAACTCACTGTATTTTCCGGTGGGTCAGGCTGATAACAGGCTCCCCAAAAAGGAGAGAGTCCTGGGCATTTCGAATCACGGAGCCAGCATGGCCTTCAGACTTTCCCAGTTTTCAGACATATCCGTTCTTCATACTGAAATTGGCGATGATCAGTTCGTGATCTTTGGATCGACGACCTATAATTTTGCCATGGCGTTCAAAACAGATCGGCACTTCAATATTGAGATTGTCAGTATCAACAATGGAATTTTATCGTTTCGGGATGCCGAGACGGAAAGTGAATGGACTATTTTCGGAGAAGCTGTTGACGGAGAGTTGGCAGGCGAACACCTTGAACCGGCCGGGGGCTTCATTGCCTACTGGTTCTCCTGGGCCGCCTTTAACCCGGAAACAACTGTTTGGGACGGGGTTCTCCGATGAAACTGATCTGGAAACTCATTTTGATCATGTGGCTGCTGCCTGCTATAACCACTGCCCAGGCCTGTTGTTCACTGCAGGGGCATTATCAGTCGTCTGTCATTGAGCAATATCCATATAGTCTGAATTTTCCAGGTGCAGATGTCCACTCACTGATGTTGACAGTGCGGTCAGGTAATGATCTTTCCATCGATGCCTTCATAAAAGAAGGTCCGGCAGTGACGGTGTCACTGGATTATCAATATCGGACTGCACAAATTTTAGCTTTTGGCCTGGGATTGCGCACCCTCACCACCCGTCTGCAGGAAGAAATCTCTTTTGAGCCCGGCGCCACCTATTTAATTTCAACCGAACTTAACGGGAGGCTGCTGCTGCAGGGAATCGACCGGTCCCTGTGGATCAAGGCGGCTGTTCCCCTTTTCGCCCGCTATACAAACCGGAACTTTCCCTTTAAAATTTCTCCAACGGCCAATCTGGAAGTCGGGGGGGCAGTCGTTTTCGGGGTTTATCCTCATGTACAGTATTTCAGTGCTGCCCTGATTGAAGAACTGGGAACCACCAATCTCTTCCGCTTCCGGCACAGGATCTTTCTGGATTACCGCATTGATGTGGCAGACTGGAAAACCCTGACGCCCTATATTTCACTGAAAAATAAATTTGGTGTGCTGAAATCCATTCAAACGGGTGTTTATCAGAATACCATCCAGGAAACGGCGTATGACTTCGGGGTATTGGGAGCTGGTGTTAACTGGCGATTCGAGCGTTATCCGGTTGTCATACGCCTGGACTGGACTCTGCCGGTTTTAAGGTGGTCCGCAGACCGTCTGCCGGCTGGGTTTACTGAAAATCCGTCCCTGAATTTAAGCTATTCGGGGCCCATTCAACTGAAATAATAAAAAAAGGAATAAAATGAAAAAACAACTCTTAATGCTTCTCCTCCTCGCCGGCAGTCTTACGTTTGCAGCGGATGTCTTTGACGGACGTTCGTGGAATGAAGCCAATAAAATATCGACGGAAAATCAAAAGCCGATCCTGATCAAATTTGACGCAAAATGGTGTCCGAACTGCCGTCAAATGGACCGTGTCACTTTTTCGGATGAAAACATCATCCGGCAGCTGGACGAATTCATTCCCGTGAAGATTGATATCGACACCAAGGCCGGAATATCCCTGGCACATGACTATCAGGTGACGGCCATCCCCACCATTGTCGTGCTGGGAGAAGACGGCGAAGTTGCCTATCAGCAGGCGGGATATCAGGATCCGGGAGCTTTTGCCGAAACGCTGAAGAATGTCCTGTACACCCTGAAAGCGACCGCTGCAGTCCCGCAGAAACAGCAAATACCCTTAAAGTAACCAGGGCGGATGCCTGCTGATCCGGATGAATCCGTGTAGGCAGGTATCCCCTGAACAGGAGGAACTATGAGCACAGCCTCAATTTGGAAAAATTCCCTGACCCTGCTCCTTCTTATCGGAGCGATATTTCCGAAAAACCTGACCATTCTGGAACGCATCGACCCTTCGAATCATGAATTATTGGATGTGGAAATATCCGGCGATCTGATGATGATCCCCGGAGGACTCGGTGGTGTTTCAATTTTCGACATCAGCGATCCTTACCAACCGGATCAGCTGTCAGCCATCAATATTGCCGGTTGTGAATTCGGGCGCACCTACAACTGGGAGATCCGCGGAAATTACGCCTATGGCGCCGGCAGGGACTGCGGAATTGCCGTGCTGAACATAGCGAATCCTTCAAACCCGTCCATTGTCTCGTACATCGGATCGGATCTGCCGTCTTCGTTCGAGGATGTCGAGGTTCGGGATGGAATTCTGGTCACTGCGGCACACACCGACGGCGTACTGTTTTTTGATGTCTCCGACCCCGGCAATGCTCAGTATCTTTCACAGGCCGCGACGGAAAATGCCTGGTCGGTGGCTGTCAGGGATCATCTGGTCTATGTGGCCAACGGGAATGCCGGTCTGGTGATTATCGATTACAACACTGCGACCGACCCTCAAATTCTGGGAATTTATCCGACCAGCGGAGGGGCGAAGGACGTTCGGCTTGCAGGGGATATGGCATATCTGGCCGTGGGCAACAGCGGTGTGGATCTGTTTGACATCAGCGACCCGGCAAATGCACAGTTCCTGGCAAATTATAATACCGGCGGTTTTGCTTCTCGGGTTGCCGTGAGCGGGCCGAGGGTTGCTGTCTCTAACTGGGATGACCTTAAAGTTTTGGAGTGGAACGGCAGCGCGTTTGAACTCGTGGGGTACAAAAATACCGGCGGCCGCGTCATGGCCGTGGGCGCTGTGGGAGACCTGATCTATTCGGCAGAGTGGCGCTATGTGCATCTATTCGAATACGGGCCCGTAAATGGTCCCGATATCGATTTGAGTACCCGGGAAATCAATTTCCCCCAGTTGGCTCCGGGTGAAAGTGACACTGCCATGGTGACCGTGGAAAATAACGGGAGCAATATGCTGAATTTCGACATGGTCTGGACGACCAACGATGAATATGAAGTGGAGACCGAGCTGCCGCTGCTGGTTCCAAACCATTTCATCGATGTTGAGATCATTTACACGGCGGACAGTCAAAATTCCTTTGCCGAATATGTTTTCCGGACTGACGATCCGGATGAACCGGAAGTGAGTATTCTGCTGACAGGCAACAACAACGGCGTACAGCCGGGACAGACGGCCCCTGATTTCACCATTCCGGTAGCCGCCAACGGCTCCGGGAATTTCACCCTGAGCGAGCACCTCGGCGAAGTGATCATCCTGGCATTTTTTGCCCCCTGGTGACCCGTCTGTGCTCCGGAGTTATCGGACATAGAAAGCGCCATCTGGCAGGAGTATCAGGACGAAGATCTGACCGTAGTTGGTATTGCCAATCAGCCGGTCTCGGCCATCGTAGAATTTGCCCTGAATAACGGTCTGACTTTTCCCCTGCTGCGGGACACACAGTCTGTTTACAATCAGTACTATATCCCCGGGGGCCAGTCTCCTTACCCCAGGGATGTCATCATCGACCGTGAGGGAGTCATCCAATATACCAATAATGAATATGACGGTGCCACGATGCAGCTCATTGTGGAGCAGCTGCTTGCAGCGGGAAGCTGCGGCGGAGGTGATATCAACCTCGACGGGCAACTGGATGTCCTCGACATTGTAATGGTTGTTCAGTATGTCATTGGAGATCTGAATTTCAGCTCGGATGAATTCTGTGCTGCAGATTCCGACGCAAACGGACAGATCGACATTCTCGATATTGTCGCCCTGGTGGGTACGATCCTCATGTGATCGATTAATTCAAAATAAAGGAGAATACCCGGTTGAAACGAATCCTTGTCTCCGTCGTGCTGAGTTTTGGCCGGGTATTTTTCAGAGATTCAATTCAAAACAGGCTAAATCGAGCAAATTCCCTCCTGATTTTCACAGATTATATTCTGATTTTAAAAACATCCCCTCAACAACAGCCATTGAAGGTATCGCTCCTACGGAGCTGCTTGATGTGCATTGCATTTCTACAGAGGTTACGCCCCTACGGGGCTGGTGTAATTGGGGTGAAAAACCTTTAAGATAA
>JAADGM010000091.1 GCA_013152375.1 FCB group bacterium
AGTGGCCCGAAAAGTTAAAAAGCGTTGTAACGGTTTTGATCCAGTATTCATCAGCAGCATCAACGGGAGACCGAACTCCTGATGCCCAGTTTTGGACCAATTCGTAAAAAGTTCTTTGGGATATCCGAGGAAGAAACCACCTGCCGGAAACGTGGTTTTACCATCACGGATCCCGTAAAGGGTGAACGCCTTGAAACCATCGGTAAGACATTCGTAAAAGGTTACCATGCGGCGCTCTGGTGCAGTTCACCCGATGCTCTTTACGGGGAATTAGAAAAAGAATCGCCCGAACTGCGTGGTTTCATTTATGAAGGTGCCGGGATGGGACTGGCCCTGCTGGATTATTTCACGCCCTGGAACCGACATAGACATGCACGGTTTTTGCGCCAATACGGCTCCCCCCATATCTATATGCTGCATGTGGGTTACGGCTGGGCTCTGGCCCGCACGCCCTGGCGCATTTCACGGCGCATTGACAGACTGGACCCGCTGCTGCGCTGGCTGGCCTTCGATGGCTACGGATTTCACCAGGGTTATTTCAAATGGCCGGCCTATATCGCAAAGCAGAAAGAACCCCGCGAAATACACGATTACGGCAGGCGTGCTTTTGATCAGGGGCTGGGACGCAGTTTATGGTTCGTAGGTGGAGCGGATGTACCGAACGTCATCAAATTACTGAAGAAATTCCCTGCCGGACGTCAGGGCGATCTTTGGAGCGGCATCGGTCTGGCCTGCACTTATGCCGGTGGTGCGGATCCCGCCGAACTTGCAGCCCTGATTGATCATGCCGGAGAATATTATCCGATGTTGGCGAAGGGTTCCGTCTTTGCCGCCAAAGCCCGGCAGCGCGCCGGGATCGTTTCGCAGGAAACAGAAACCGTAACACAGATCATTTGTAAACAAACAACTGAAAAGGCAGCCGCACTTTCCGATGAATCTCTCCAGGACCTTCCCGATGACGGGACTGAACCTGCCTGGGAGATCTGGCGCCGGCGGATACAATCCCATTTCGGGTCCTGACCTTTGGATGCTTATGACAACATGAAATTCTGGTATGGCCCAATATGCCGTTAATCGATGATCTCCGTTAATTATCACAACTCCGAAACGGATCGATAAGCACTGATGAATAGTATTTCAATCATCGGTATGGCGTGCATTTATCCGGATGCCAATTCCCCTGACGAACTCTGGAAAAACGTACTGGCCTGCCGTAAATCTTTCCGTCCCCTTCCGGACTGCCGCCTGAACAATGCAGATTATATTTCTAAAAACGGATCATCAGACTCCACTTACTGCCGGCGGGCAGCTCTCATTGAAGGCTACAAATTTGATCGTGAAAAATTTAAAGTTGCCGGGAATACTTATCGCTCCACTGATCTGACACACTGGCTGGCGTTGGATGTAGCCTCCAGAGCCCTGGCGGATGCAGGCTTTCCAAACGCAAAGGGACTGAAGAAGGACACCACCGGTGTGCTGATCGGGAATTCATTGACCGGCGAATTTTCCCGGGCTAATGTAATGCGGCTGCGCTGGCCCTTTGTAAGGCGCGTCGTCGCCCGTCAGCTTGAAAGTGAGAACTGGCAACCTAAGAAGATCCAAAGATTTCTGCTTGAACTGGAAGAAACTTATAAAAGTCCTTTCCCGGAAGTTGGGGATGAGACCCTGGCCGGGGGACTGGCCAATACAATTGCCGGAAGGATATGCAATCATTTCGATTTCGGGGGCGGCGGATATACAATTGATGGCGCCTGCAGTTCATCCCTCCTGGCCATTGCCAATGCGTGCACAGCCCTGAACAGCGGAGACGTTGATGCTGTCATCGCCGGCGGTGTGGATATCAGTCTCGATCCCTTCGAACTCGTTGGCTTTTCAAGGCTGGGAGCCTTAGCGGCTGGCGAAATGCGTTTATTCGATATAAATCCAACCGGATTTCTCCCCGGTGAAGGTTGCGGGATGCTGGTGCTCATGCGGACAGAAGATGCCCGCAGGAAGGGACTGAAAAGTCATGCCGAGATCCGGGGCTTCGGGATTTCTTCCGACGGATCCGGAGGGCTGACCCGACCGGAGCTGGACGGCCAGCGGCTGGCAGTGGAACGGGCCTATCGTAAAGCCGGTTTTGGGATGAATACAATAGCTTTTCTTGAGGCACACGGGACAGGCACGACCGTCGGTGACGAAACCGAGTTAAACGCCCTGATAACTGCCTTGAAGGCGGCTGGAGCAGAACGGCCTGTGACAATCGGCTCTGTCAAAGCCAATATAGGCCATACCAAAGCCGCCGCTGGGGCAGCCGGCATCATCAAGACGGTCATGGCCCTGGAAAACAGAATTCTGCCGCCTACCACCGGGATTGTTGACCTTAAACCAATCCTCAATCATACCACTTCTATCTTAAAAGTCCTTTACAAGGGCGAACCCTGGCCTGCAGAAATCGGACTGAGAGCGGGTGTCAGCGCCTTCGGTTTTGGCGGCATCAACGTCCACATTGCACTGGAAAAACCGAAACTTGCGCGCAGCTCTTCAACCGTCATAAAAACAGCGCTCCCCGTCTGCGCACAGGATGCCGAACTTTTCTTAGTCACCGGCAAGACGCGGCATGAAATCCTGGATCAGGTCAGGACACTCATTGATACTGTAAAGTCCATTTCATATGCCGAATTCACTGATCTATCAGCTGCGTTATCCCGGGAATTGAAGCCAAAGAAATACCGGCTTGCCGTTACTGCCGGTTCACCGGACGAACTGATTCTTCGCCTGACTTCAGTGCTGAAACGAGTGGACAAAAAATGGTTGAATATTATCGAACCGGAAAAAGGAATCTGTCTTGCCCGCGGTACATTGAAAAAAAGTAAGATTGCCTTTATTTTCCCGGGTCAGTCCTCACCCGTCCGTCTGTCCGCGGGGTTTCTGGGGCGTAGATTTTCTGCGGTCAAAGCGGTCTATTCCAAGGCTCACCTCGAGAGATTCAATGATCGCACTTCCACGGCAACTGCTCAGCCTGCCATCGTCACCGCTGAGCTTGGGGGACTGGAACTGTTGCGCAGACTCGGGATATCAGCCGAAACAGCGGTAGGCCATAGTCTCGGGGAACTCACCGCCATGTACTGGTCCGGTGTTCTGACGGCTTCCTCGGCCCTGGAACTTGCAGAAGTCCGCGGCGCGCTAATGGCGGAACATACCCATGAGCGGGGCGCTATGGCGGCGATAGCCGCAGCACCGGAGCAGGTGGCTCCCCTGCTTCAGCAGGAAAAAGAACTCGTCGTCAGCTGTTATAACGGGCCGAAGCGTGTCGTCGTCTCGGGAGCTCTGCCGGAGGTAAAAGCACTGATAGCCCGTTTCCGGAAAAAAAAGATCGGCGCTGCCTTACTACCGGTGAAACAGGCTTTCCATTCCTCATTGATGCAGCCGGTTATCTCCCCCATGACGAAGTACCTTGAAAAAGTCGGGTTTTCAACTCCCCGACGAAGGTACATTTCGACCATTACAGGACGTAAAATATCGCCGGAAATTGATGCGGGACGGATGCTCATCGATCAATTGACATCTCCGGTGCTTTTCACCGAGGGGATACTGAATTTGCCCTCAGATATCGGCCTTTGCATTGAGGTGGGTCCCGGCAAAATAATGGCCGGGATGATATCAGATTGGTTTGCGACGCCCGTCGTTTCACTGGATATCGGCGGAAAATCCATCCGCGGTACACTGAATGCCGCCGGGGCTGCATTCGTCATGGGAGCAGCTGTCGATCTTGAGTATCTCTTTGAAAAGAGATTCTTCCGTCCCTTCAATTTCAACCGCGAATTTCATTTCTTTGAGAATCCCTGTGAAAAAGTACCCCCTCCGGAACATGCTGTATCCGGAGGTCTGTCCGCTGCTGCAATCGCATCTACGCCATCGGTACACCGTGCAGGGAAAAACATCGCTGCACAGGGAGTCCCTGATCAGGTTTCCACCCTCGACCTTTTGCTGAAACTCATTGCCGATAAAGCTGAACTCCCGGTTGACTCTCTGGACCCGGGCAGCAACCTGCTCAAGGACCTGCATTTGAATTCCATCAGTGCGACGCAGATCGTGGCAGAGGCGGCCGCAGAGATGGATCTGGCGCCCCTGACTGCCCCTCTTGACTTTGCAACGGCTTCAATCGGTGAAATTGCCGCTGCCCTCGACGAAATGCGCCTGTCGGATGGTAACAGGAAACGAAGTACGGCCGAAGAGCCCCCCCCGGGAATTGAAGCCTGGGTCCGCCCCTTCCGGATCAATCAGGTGGAAGTTCCCCTTCCATCGGGATTTTCAGAACCGGCACCGCACGGAGAATGGATACTGCTGGCTGATCCGGATCACGATGCCGCAAAACAGCTGGTACCCATACTGGACAAATTACCGGGAAGCGGTATCCTCACCGTGTTATCGTCAGAACCGCATGATGAGCAGCTCAAACTTTTGTTGAAAGTCATCTCTACAGCAAAATTGTTGAAGGGTGATAAAAAGTACTTCGTACTGGTTCAACGGGGGCGGGCGGCGGCCGGATTTGCCCGGACTTTCCAGCATGAATTTCCGGATTTCCTGACCTGTGTATTGGATGTCCATCCTGCAAAAGACCTGCAGGAGGTTGTACTTGAGGAGGTCTCATCTGTCAGGACGTATGCCGAGGCCAGTTATAACAAAGAGGGAAAGCGGCTGGAGCGCAGACTCGAACTTTTGAACCTGTCCCCGCTGGAAAAGCTCCCGCTCGGTGCGGAAGATGTCCTGCTTGTAACCGGCGGCGGAAAGGGGATCTCCGCAGAATGCGCGCTGGATCTTGCACGACAGACAGGGGTAAAACTCGTACTGCTGGGGCGGTCCGCACCGGCAGACGATATGGAACTAAACCGAAATCTAAAACGGTTTGAGGCCGCCGGGATCGGGTTTGACTATATCCAATGTGATTTGACACTGACGGCATCAGTTGAAAAGGCGGTTGCGTCCGCCCAGGAACAGTTTGGTTCTGTCACGGCCATTCTGCACGGCGCGGGGGTCAATCACCCCAAACTCCTGGGCGACCTGACGGAAGTTGATTTAAAGAGTACGCTGGCTCCCAAAGTTAACGGTCTAAGAAATTTGCTGGGTTTTATCGACCCCGAAAAGCTGAAACTGCTGGTATCCTTCGGATCCATCATAGCTGAAACAGGGATGACGGGTGAGGGTGATTATGCCCTTGCCAACGGCTGGCTGGCGTATGAAACCGAAAATTTCGCCCGGCAGCATCCTAAATGCCGCTGTCTCGTGCTGGAGTGGTCAATCTGGTCCGGCGTCGGGATGGGAGAACGTCTCGGTCGTGTGGAGACGCTCGCCAGAAGCGGCATCACGCCGATATCCCCGGATACTGGTATCAACCTTTTCAGAGAACTGCTGAGTGCCGAATTACCGGCAATAGCAATTGTCATCTCCGGGCGACTGGGGACCATCCCGACGCTTTCCCTTGAAAAACCCGAACTTCCTCTTCTGCGATTTTTAGAACGACCCGTCGTTTACTATCCTGGAATTGAACTCATCACCGAGGCAGAGCTCTCCCCTGCCACCGATCTTTATCTCCGGGACCACCAATACCAGGGTGAGCTGATCTTCCCCGGGGTCATGGGACTCGAAGCAATTGCAGAATGCGCCACAGCCTTGGTGAACGCAGATGCCCTGCCGGTCATCAGCCGCATTGACTTTTTAAGACCGGTGATCATTGATAAAAATGAGAAAGTGAGACTCCGCCTGGCGGCCTATGTTTCTGCTCCTAATACCGTTGAAGTTGTTCTGAGAAGCGAAAACACTGCCTTTCAAACGGACCATTTCAGGGCAGTCTGTCACTTTGATCGGAGGGACATTGAAAAATTATCCTTCTCGGACAGGATCAGCTCGGAAGAGTCGATTGACTTCGATCCGTCCGGCCTCTATGGAAATTTATTTTTTCAATCCGGAAGATTACAGAAATTGAGATCCTACACGCACCTGTATGCGAAAGGCTGCTGCGCGCTGCTTTCTGAAGGGGGCGAAGAGAAATGGTATTCACCGTTTCTGCCGCAGAAAATGCTCCTCGGTGACCACGGCAGTCAGGATGCCGCGCTGCATGCCGTGCAGGCCTGCATACCCCATTTACAGCTTTTACCCGTAGGAGTTGAGCGCTGGATACCCGGGGACCTGGCAGCCGCCGGGCCCTGGCAGGTCCGCGCCGAGGAAAGATCTCATGAGGGAGATCACTATACCTACGATCTGGAAATCACTACCGTCGAGGGAATCCTGCGGGAACAGTGGCTTGGGCTTAAATTCAAGCGCATCGCCGAACTTCCCAGACCTTCCTGGCCGCTGCCGCTGCTGACTCCTTATCTCGAAAGAAAAATTGAAGAAATTACCGGTAAAGATGAAGTCCGGGCTCTCATCCGCCTGCAAAAAGACCCTGGCCGGGATACGGGCACCGAAGATCTGTTCCGTGAATTGATCGGCAGTGAGGAAGGTGTTTTCTACCGGAAGGATGGGAAACCGCTGGCACAGGGCCAGTTCACGTTATCGGCAGCACATGCGGGAGACCTTACGCTGGCGCTGGCCATTCCGGGAAAATACCGGCTCGGTTGTGATCTGCACTGCCCTGACGGGCGTTCTGATCCTGCCTGGCAGCGAATTCTCCGGGCGGAACATCTGAAGTTAGCCAGGTTGATTTCGACTGAACTAAACGAAACCGATGACGCCTCCTGTTCCAGAATCTGGACGGCTGCGGAAAGCCTTAAAAAAGCCGGTATGATGCCGGACACTCCTTTAACCCTGGACAGTGTCAGAAAAGACGGCTGGGTTTTACTGAAAGCCGGCTCCTGCAGAGTTCTGTCTTATATAGCAATCATTGAAACCGTAAAATATCCCTGCGCGATCGCCGTTCTCCTGGAGGAAGCAGTATGAGACCCTTTTTTGAATTTCACCACATCGTCAGTTTTGCCGAGACCAATCTTGTAGGGAATGTTTATTTTGTCAACTACATAAAATGGCAGGGTGAATGCCGCGAGCTCTTCCTCAGGGAACATGCCCCTGATATCCTGGAGGAATTAACCCGCGGTTTAAGCCTGGTAACGGTGCGCGTTTCCTGCGAATACTTTCAGGAGCTTACCGCTTTCGATGAGATCAT
>JAADGM010000092.1 GCA_013152375.1 FCB group bacterium
AAATATGCAGAAAATTATGAGACGATAGAGATAGACTACGAAACGCTGTTCTCAGGAAAAAGAGACCACGTGTTAACAGAGCTCGGGAAATTTTTGAACACATCTGAAAACCTGATAAAAATCGGAAAACAGGTTATCAACCCGAAACTAAATCATTATAATGACGGCCGGACCGGGGATTGTGTTTCGATCATCATACCGGTATTTAACAATGTTGGCTACACAAAAAGGTGTCTGCAGACATTGGCAAAAAATACAAAATACACCAACTATGAAGTCATTGTTGTCGATAATGCCTCTGATGATGGAACGTCTGAATTTCTTAAAAAAGAGCGGGAGATAAACGACAGGATCCGGGTCATCACCAATGAAAAAAATCTGGGTTTCGTGACTGCAAATAATCAGGCTGCAGAAATTGCCAGGGGAGATTACCTGTTTTGTCTTAACAATGACACTGAAGTTCAGCCGGGCTGGTTAACCCCCTTGGTCGAGTTTGCACGGACTCATGAAGATTGTGGTGTGGTCGGATCGAAATTGGTCTATCCCGATAATACACTGCAGGAAGCAGGGGGGATTATTTTTGCCGATGGAAACGGATGGAATTACGGCAGAGGCCAGAACCCCAAAGACGTGCGTTTTAATTTCGTCAGAGAAGTGGATTACTGTTCGGGGGCTGCAATTTTAGTTCGAAAATCATTATGGGAAAAAGTTGGTGGATTTGATGATCGATATGCACCGGCGTATTATGAAGACACGGATCTGTGCTTTAATGCCCGCAAAGAAGGTTACAAAGTTTACTACCATCCCCACAGTGTAGTAGTTCACCACGAGGGAAAGACGGCAGGGACTGATCTGAATTCTGGATATAAGAAATACCAGGCGATCAATCGTAAAAAATTTGTTAAAAAATGGAAGGAAGAATTACAAAAACAAAAGAAAAATAATCCTGACAGGGTCTTATCTGCCTCCGATCGCGGGTCTGAAAAAAACATCCTCGTCATCGATCCTTTTTTACCGTTATATGATCGTGCGTCCGGCTCATTTCGTTTGCTGCAGATTCTGAAAAGTCTGAAAAAACAAAATTATCATGTCACATTTGTTGCGAGGAATGGTTATCAGCATGAAAAATATCTGCCTGTTTTAGAGAGGCTGGGTATAATGACCATCTGTTACGATATATCGGCGATGAAAGCTACCGGCCTTGATATCAACGGAAAGGAACATAATATTCAATATGAGCACCTGTTCAAGGAGAGGTTTTATGAGTATGCAATCCTGGATTTTTGGGAATTAGCTTCTTACTATCTCCCCATCATCCGGAAATACTCACCAGATACAAAAATAATAATTGATACCGTTGATGTCCACTTCGTGCGCGAAATCCGTGAGGCCGAGCTGAGGAAAGATCAAAACCTGGTTGCGAGGGCCTTAAAAAATAAGAAAATGGAATTGGCAATTTATAAAAAGGCCGATCGCCTGTGGGTGGTCACCAAAGCTGATGCACAAATCCTTGAGAAATCTATTAAAAATGTGCCGATTGATATAATTCCCAATATACACCCCAAAATTAATTACACACGTAAATTTGAGGAAACCTGGGATTTACTGTTTGTAGGAAACTTTAACCATACTCCAAACAAAGATGCGATGGAATATTTCTGCAAGGAGGTCATGCCCATTGTGTTGCAGAAAATCCCCGATATAAAACTTCAAATTGTGGGGAACGAGGCTGATCGCGTGGTAAACCATCTCAGCAGTAAACACGTTGTTGTGACAGGTTACCAAAAGGATTTATCCGGTTATCTGAAAGCCGCCCGCCTGGCGGTCAGCCCTTTGCGGTATGGGGCGGGGATGAAAGGCAAGATCGGAGAGGCCTTTTCCTGGGGACTCCCTGTCATTACCACTTCAGTGGGTGCCGAAGGCATGAATATCGTTGATTATGTACATGCCCTCGTCGCAGACACCCCTGCCGATTTTGCTGCTAAGATCGTCATGGCCTATCAGCAAAAGGACCTGTGGTCAAAACTATCGGCAGGCGGGAAGAAACTCGTCGAGGATAACTGGAGTCCGGAAGCCGTACACAAAAAACTTGTTTCAGTCTTTAAAAAGACACCGGTCCGGGAGGAGGACACACCTCTGGTTTCCATAATCATGCTGACCTATAATGCACTGGAATATACCCGAAAATGTGTAAACTCGATTCAGAATAATACTCACCACCCCCATGAGATCATCTTTGTTGATAATGCTTCGAGCGATGGCACACAAAATTATTTGCGGGGTCTTGTAGGGCGATATAAGAATTATAAACTGATCCGCAATAAAATCAATAAGGGTTTCGCTGCCGGGAATAATCAGGGGGTTGCCGCCGCTTCCGGTAAATATGTGATGCTGCTGAATAATGATGTGCTTGTCGGGGAGGGATGGCTGAAGGATTTAGTTTCCGCTTATGAAAAGGATGAAGCAATTGGACTGATCGGCCCCATAACAAACCAGGTCAGCGGCAGGCAGAAGGTCAGACATGTTCCGTACGAAGAAGAACAGGATTTTTATCCGTTTGCAAAAAAAATCCAGACTTTGAACCAGGATAAAATCACCCCCCGCCGCAGGATAGCGGGCCTGGCAATGCTGTTGTCCAGAGAGATTTATAACGAAATCGGGGGTTTTGATGAATCTTTCGGTTTGGGGAACTTCGAGGATGACGATCTCTGTCTGAAGATCAGAGCCGCGGGCTATGCCATCATGGTGAATGAGGGTGTGTATATTCATCACTTCGGCAGCAGAACTTTTAAAGCTAACGGGATGGACTACTCGGGTTCGCTGAAAGAAAAAGGAAAAAAATTCGCCGAAAAATGGCCAGAGGTGAATTATAAGGAATTACTGGAACTTGAAAAGCCTCTGGATAAAGTAATTCCCGAAGAGATTGCGACAGCTACTCAGGAGTTGCTTGACGGTAATACCGATAATGCATTGAATTATTTTACGAATATTGTGGCTGTGGATCCGCTCTGCCCGGACGCGCGTTTCGGCGTGATTCTGTGTCACAGGCAAAGGGGGAATTTGCAGGTCGCTCTGGAACATATCGGCCGTCTGTTGGAACTCTATCCCAACCATGCAGGTGCTTTGAATCAAAGCGGAATTATCGCTGCTGAAATGGGGGATCTGCCTGGCGCGCAAAATTTGTTGCAGGCGGCCCTGAAGTGTGATCCTCAATATATCGAAGCAAGACGAAATTTGGCCGATGTTAAATTTGGTCTTGGCAACTTTGATGAGGGCTTGCAGCTGCTCATGACCATCGTCGAGAAAACCCCGGATGATATTCCGACTTTGCTGAAACTGGCTGAAATCGCAGCTGATGCCGGTAAAACGGACGATTCGGAATTTTTTGCCAATCGTGTGCTGGAACTCATGCCCGACAATCCGGATGCACTGCAGTTCATTCAACCGATGGAACAAACTGCCGAGGTGTCCGGCGCATAATAGCGGAGGATCCAAGGAATGAGCGGACAGCCTCAGAAACACACTCTTTCTCTTTGCATGATCGTTAAAAATGAGGAAGAACATCTTGGTGATTGCCTTCGCAGCATTCAGGGATTGGTGGACCAATTGGTTATTGTGGATACTGGCTCCACCGACAAGACGCTGGAGATTGCTAAAGAGCATGGAGCTGAAATCTATCATTTCGACTGGTGCGATGACTTTGCCGCAGCCCGGAATGCTTCGCTGCAATACGCCCGATGCGAATGGGTACTCTGGATGGATGCAGACGAACGGCTTCGACCGGAGTGCAGGAAAACCCTTTTAAATTGTCTCAAGAATCACACCAAACCGGTTTTGTACACGGTAACAATCCGCAGCATTACCGACGGTGGGAAAAACTACCACGATTCCGATGCACACAGGCTTTTTATGCGTCATCCCAAAATCCATTTTGACGGCATTATCCACGAACAGATATCCTACTCGGCCAGAAAAGTGGGTGCAAGGGAATTGGAATCGGGCATTGTCCTTGACCATATGGGCTACAATCTTGAGGGAGAACAAAAGCAAAAAAAGCTCTTACGGAATCAACCGCTCCTCGAAAAGATGGTCGCCGCAGATCGCCTGAACGCCTATGCTCATTTCTGGCTCGCGCAAAATCTGTCCCAGCAGGGCAAACCGCAGGAAGCATTGGAATGCATGGAAAGGAGCCTGGCTCTGGAACAATTTTCACGCCCGTTTCGCGCCTCTGCTCTGAACATAGCTGCCCAGCTCTATACCCGCATCGGGGAATGGCGGAAAGCGGTTGAGTATGCCAGGAAATCCCTTAAGCTTTTCTCAATGCAGTTTGGAGCGGAATATATTTTATTTCTGGCGGCAGAACAGGAAGATAATACTGCAGAAGCCATAGTCCATTTGGAAACTTTGATCAAAAACACCCGATATCTTTTGAAGCATCCGAAAAAAATATCAACGGATACCCTTGCACCGGTGGCCGATCTTCTGGGAGCACTGGGGGAAAAGTATTATACATCAGGAGACCATCACAAAGCTCTCGAAAAATTTCTTGAAGCCAGAAAGGAAGCAGGGGACGACCGTTATCTGAAAGAGATCATTGCACTGGCACAGGCAGAAAATAATCTTTCGATATTGAATGAAATCCTTACCGAAAGCATCTCCATGGGTAATCTTTCTCCAGAATCTTTCGATATCTTAGGGCTCACCCAGATCAAACAAGAGCGCTTCGAGGATGCTCTCTCAACTTACAAACAACTGATGCACCGCCTCCCTGAGAATCCCTATGTCGCCAAGCGGACGGCATCACTTTATGCCAAGTTGGGTGATCTGGAAAAAGCGGAAAAAATCCTCATTCGCTTTGCCGGACAAACCTGATATAATGCCGGTGAAACGTTCAAACTGTGCCGCGGCAGATGTTCTCCGGTTGGTGGAGGAAACCGCCTCCCTAAGAAAAGCAGGAGCTATATCGAAAGCGGAATCTCTGGCAAAGTATTCACTAACAGAATATCCTGACTCCATAGAGTTGAAAGATCAGTTAGGGCAGATTTACCGGGAAACAAAACGCTATGATGAGGCCATTGGAATCTATAAGGAAATTTTACAGGGCGACCCCGGGTATGCAGGTGCTTATTTTAATCTTGCCCTGACTTTACAGTCCGCGGGTCGTCCGGAAAACGCCTGCAAATGGTATGAATTGTCCCTGCAGCAGAACCCGAAGTTATGGCAGGCCTGGTTCAATCTTGGTTCCCTCCATCGGAAAAGGGAAAATTGGGAAGCTGCAATTTACAGCTATCAGAAAACGCTCGAATTAAATCCGCAATTGGCAGAAGTTTACGATTATCTGGGGAGGATTTATCGTGATACTGATCGGCTTACCGAAGCGGAAGCTATCCTGTTGGAAGGAATCAATGTAAGTCCACTGAGAGCCTCCCTTTATAACACTTTGGGTCAGGTGTATTTCAAATTGGGGGCTTACGACAGGGCTCTTCAACGCTATCATACGGCTCTGCAGCTTGATCCCGAATTCTCTGAAGCAAAGTTTTCCCGATCTTTAACGGAATTGAAATTGGGTGATTTCAGAAACGGCTTTAACGATTATCAATACAGATTGACTCTCAAGGAAAACCGTACCCGAAATTATAAAGGACCTGAATGGGAAGGCGAAGACCTTTCCGGTAAGGTACTCCTCGTACACTGGGAACAGGGATTGGGTGATACGCTGCAGTTTATACGCTATCTGAATTTACTGCCTTCATTCGGCTGCAGGGTCATTTTTGAATGCCAATCATCTTTAATACCGCTTTTAAAAGGGTTCGAAGGTTACGATATGATCCTGCCTGCCGGTGCCGACCTGCCGGATTACGATGCGCATATTTCACTTTTAAGCCTTCCACGGATTTTCAGGACGGATATCGAAACCATACCTGCCATAGTTCCCTATTTACAAGCGGATGCCGAGTTGAAACAGAGATGGCAGTTTCTGTTGCGGGACGGCGGCTTTCGTGTGGGAATCAATTGGCAGGGCAATTTGGAAGTACCCACCGGTAGATTGCGCTCTTTCCCCCTTGCCCTGTTCAGCCGTCTGGCGGAGATACCGGATATCACCTGGTATTCTTTGCAAAAGCTCGATGACAATGAAAAATTACACGATATGCCGTGGCTCAAACAATTCGACCAGGATTTTGACCACTCGGCTGGACCGTTTATGGATACCGCTGCCGTGATGAGTCATCTGGATTTGATCATAAGCTGTGATACTTCCATCGCCCACCTGGCAGGAGCCCTGGGGTGCAGGGTCTGGGTTGTGCTGCCTTATTCAGCCGATTGGCGCTGGTTTATCGACCGCAGAGACAGCCCGTGGTACCCGACAATGCGGTTATTCCGCCAGCCTACGATCGGTGACTGGGACAGCGCTTTTGACGAGATTAAGACCGAACTAATAAAATTGACTGCTGCGAGGTGATAAATGGCCGTTACGATTCCAGTCTCCGTAGGTGAATTGGTCGATAAGATCACAATTCTCGAGATAAAATCAAAGAATATCGAGGATCCCGGAAAACTTGTAAATATCCGGAAGGAATTGGCCTTGCTTGAGCGGAAAGCGAATGGCCTGTTGGACAGTAACCCCGGACTGCAGAATTTGAAAACACGCCTTCGTGCCATAAACGAAAAACTGTGGTCGGTGGAAGATGCTTTAAGAGAAATGGAAAAGGAAAAGCATTTCGATGCTGATTTTATTAAGCTGGCCAGATCAGTCTATTACACCAATGATGAGAGATCAAGGTTAAAAAGTGAGATCAACCGCATGACAAATTCCGACCTGAGTGAGGAAAAATCCTATAGCGGCTACTGATTGACGGTCGCACCAATAAAGTAATATTCCGTCTTACCCGCTGCACACCTGTTTTCGACCTTCTCTTTACAACCTATCAGAAATAATATCGCTCTATAACTGCAAAATATTCTCGATATTTATTGAATTTTGTAAAATTTTATTAAAAACCCCTAAAGATTCCTGATTCTTCGCCGATATTATCACTGAACCAAAAAGTTCATTGAAAAAAACTTTCAGACCGGGTAAGGTCTGGATAAAAATGACAAGGAAGTCATCAACAAAAAAACACGGAGGTT
>JAADGM010000039.1 GCA_013152375.1 FCB group bacterium
TGAGTTTCCGATCATTGATGAATTCCAGTACACCGCTGCCGAAACCGCCTGCAAGAATTCCCTCTTCCACGGTGAGCAGGTAACGATGATCGCGGGACAGATCCGTGAGGAGTTCCTCATCCATGGGCTTGATAAACCGGGCATTGACCAATGTAGGGGCAAAGCCGAGTTCTTTCGTCAGGTCATCCATGGCGTTCAGGCCGATCCCGACCATGCTCCCCGTAGCCAGCAGCGCTATTTCTTCACCCTTATTCAAAACTTCCCAGCTGCCAATGGGAAGAATTTCGGGTTCCTGCCCGGGTGTGAATTTTTCACTGGTTGCCTTGGGGTAGCGGATGGAAAACGCTTTATCCAGAGATAAGGCGGTGGCGACCAGATCCCGTAATTCATCACCATTACGGGGTGCCGTCACGATCATGCCCGGTAACTGTCTCAAAAGGGCAATATCAAAAACGCCATGATGTGTTGGGCCATCAGACCCTACCACTCCGCTTCGGTCAAGGCAGAACATCACCGGTAAATTCTGCAGCAGCACATCGTGAAAAATATTGTCCCAGGCCCGCTGCATAAAGGTGGAATAGAGTGCGACGATCGGTCTGAAACCATCCGTTGCCAACCCCGAAGCATAGGTGACGGCATGTTCTTCCGCAATTCCCACATCCTTGTACCGCCCGGGAAATTTTTCAGAGAATTCCGACATGCCGGTACCGATTCCCATGGCGGCAGTTATGCAGATGATCTTATCGTTCTTTTCCGCCAACTGGGCCGCCACACTACCGAATACTTTCGAATAATCCGGTGCGGGTTTCTGCTTTTTCGAAATCTTTTTCCCCGGCAGGCTGTAGTATTTCGACGGTTCGGCCTCCGCCAGTTCAGAGCCCTTCCCCTTATGGGTGTAAACGTGAACCAAAGTGGGATTCGGCATGGATCTGACCGCTTTGAAAGTCCGGACCAGATCTTCCATGGAATGACCATCCACCGGGCCGATATACCGCAGTCCCAGTTCTTCAAAGAGCACGCCCGGTGTGAGAATCCCCTTGATTCCCTCCTCCGTCTTCCGCAGCATCCGGCGGGTGAATTGTGAGAGTTTTCCCGGAATTCGTCCCGTAACATGCCAGATGTCGTCCCGCATTTTATTATAGGTCGGGTGCGTGGTGATTTTCGTCAGGTATTTCGAAAGCGCGCCGACGCTGGGAGAAATGGACATGCTGTTGTCATTCAGGACGATCACTAATTGAGTTCTGTGATAGCCCAAATTATTGAGACCTTCCCAGGAAAGTCCGCCGGTCATGGCCCCGTCACCCACGATGGCGACCACTTTCTCATCAGTGCCTTTCATGTCCCTGGCGTGGGCGATCCCCAGGGCGGAAGAAATGGCTGTGCTGGCGTGCCCTGCCCCGATGACATCGTGGGGACTCTCCGTGCGGCGCAGATATCCGCTGAGGCCGTCTTTCTGCCGCAGGGTGCTGAACCTGTCCCGCCGTCCGGTGAGAATTTTATGGGCATAGGCCTGGTGACCCACATCCCAGATCAGCTTGTCAATGGGAGAATTGTAAATGTAATGCAGGGCTATGGTGAGATCCACAACCCCCAGTGGAGTAGCATAATGCCCTCCCACATCCTCCACCGTCGTTCTGATCATGTGCGTCAGCTCATCGGACAATTCGGCCAGCTCCGCGACGGTCAGTTTTTTAAGGTCGTCCGGACCGTCGATGTGACTTAATAGTTTATAATCAAACATTCATTAATCTCTTGAAATACTCATGAATCCGAAAATCATCCCCCAATTCCGGATGAAACGTGCAGGCAAGATGCCTGCCGTCCGTCACCAGAACCGGCTGATTCCGGTAATGTGCAAGCACCGTCACGGAAGTGCCGGTATCCGTGATAACCGGTGCCCGAATGAAAATGGCCCGGAAAGGGACCTCATCAGAAAAACTCAGCGGTATTCTTTCTGTTGAAGAATGGACCTGCCGCCCCCAGCCGTTCCTCAGTACTGACAAGGCCAGCAGCCCTAAGGGCTCCACCCGGCTGTCATCCACCGTATCGGCCATCATAATGAGTCCCGCACAGGTCCCGAAAACCGGTTTATCAGCCGCAAATTCCAGCAGAGGCTCTCTTATCCCGGCATATTTCATCTGTTTGGTCAGCGTAGTGGATTCCCCCCCGGGAATGATCAATCCGCTGCAGTCGTCCAGGTCCTGCGGATATCTTACGGGAACGGATTCCACCTCGATTTGCTGCAGCATCTGCCGGTGCTTTTCAAAATCGCCCTGGAGGGCCAGAACTCCCACCGGCACTACCAGCCGCGCTCCTGCAGGCGCTGACCTTCGGGGATCTCCGCCATGTCGATGCCTTTCATGGCATCTTTCAGGCCGGCTGAGATCTCTGCCAGCTTTTTGGGGTCGTCATAATAGGTTACGGCCTGTACAATGGCAGCGGCTCTGGCCTGGGGGTCTTCACTCATAAAAATCCCGGACCCCACAAAAACCGTTTCTGCGCCCAACTGCATCATCAGTGAAGCATCGGCCGGTGTGGCAATGCCTCCGGCGGCAAAATTCGGTACGGGCAGTCTGCCGCTTTCAGCCACCTGCTGAACCAGTTGAAAAGGTGCTCCCAGGGATTTTGCCCGGGCCATCAATTCTGCTCTGTCCAGCAGGGTCAGTTCTTTGATTCCGGACTGTACCCGCCGCATGTGCCGGACGGCCTCGACGATATTACCGCTGCCGGCTTCGCCTTTTGTGCGGATCATGGCCGCCCCCTCGCCGATCCGGCGCAGGGCCTCCCCCAGATCCCGGCAGCCGCAGACAAAAGGCACTTTGAAATCGTGCTTCCAGATGTGATTGGCCTCGTCCGCCGGTGTGAGCACTTCGCTCTCGTCAATAAAATCAACCTCCAGCGCCTCGAGGATCTGAGCCTCGGCAAAATGACCGATGCGGCATTTGGCCATAACCGGAATTGAAACCGCTTCCTGAATCTGCCGGATCATGGTGGGGTTGCTCATCCGGGCAATCCCGCCGTCTTTGCGGATCTGTGCCGGGATCCGCTCCAATGCCATTACGGCGACGGCACCGGCCTCTTCGGCTATTTTAGCCTGTTCGGCATTGGTGACATCCATAATGACGCCCCCTTTGAGCATCTCGGCCAGGCCGATTTTTACATCAAAAGTCTCTTTTTTCATTTTTCTACCGCGATCCTTTCGATCTTATGTTTAACATCCTCAATTAAATAATCCGGTGTGGACGCACCGGCTGAAATTCCTACCGTTTCCACCCCTTCAAACCAGGCCGGGTCAACTTCATCGGGGTCTGCAACCTGATAAGACCGGGAGTTGACTCTTTTGGCCAGAGTGGTCAGCCGCTTTGAATTGGCGCTGGTGAAAGAGCCGATGATGATCATGATATCCGTCCGGGCCGCCAGTTCTTTCAGCTGCGTCTGATTTCGTGCAGTGGGATAGCAGATGGTATTTACAAAATGCAGATCAAATATCTTGGTGGTGAGAACGGCGATGATCTCCTGCACATTCTCGATGGTTTGGGTGGACTGACTGACCACACCGGCTTTTTTCAGTTTTTTCACGGCCTCCGCTTCGGCAGGTGTCGCCAGGACAATGGTCCCCGGCACCTGATCGGCAATGGCGATAACCTCATCGTGATTGTGATCTCCAATGACGATGATCTGACGCCCGTCTTCCGCCAGTCTCTTAACTTCCCGGTGGATCTCATGCACCAGCGGACAGGTTGCGTCTATAATGTTCATGCCCTGTTTCCGGGCATTTTTCCAGACTTCCTTAACCGTCCCGTGTGCCCGGAGCAGGACGGCGCTGCCTTTGGGAATAGCGCCTAGATTCTCCACCACACGGGCCCCGGCAGAGGCCAGATCGGCCACGACTTTTTCATTATGAACAATATCCCCCAGCATATACACTTCACCGTATTCCCTGGTAGCCTCGTAGGCCTTGTTCACTGCATCCCGTACGCCGAAACAGTACCCGGCATCCTTCACCACAAAAATTTTCATCAGGAGAGCCTCCCCATCATGACAGTACGGTTAATTTTTGTGTGAGCAGGCCGATGACTTCTGCCTCGATCTCATCCAGGGATTTATGCCCGATGGTCGCACCGGCGGCAAACTTATGCCCACCGCCGCCGTAATGTTTCGCCACATCATTCACCGTGATGTTCCCCATGGACCGGAAGTTCAGCCGCGTCATGACGGGACTTACCTCCAACAGCATGAAAGAGACTTCCACACCTTCGATGGAGCGGGCATAATCTGTAAAGCCGTCCACATCACCGGGGATGGCTGAGCATTTTGCCAATGTTTCAGCGGTGATCCTGAAATGAGCCACGCGGCCGTCACAGGCAAATTTCAGGTGTTGGATGACTTCCCCAAGCAGTCTGACTTCGGGCATCCGGCGGTTCTCGTAGATATGGCGATGGATTCGGTGAGGTACCGTCCCGGAGCGGATCAGATCGATGGCCATGGCATGCGCTCTTTCATTGGTATTGCTGTAGCGGAAGGACCCCGTATCCGTGACCAGGGCAGTATAGAGCGCATCGGCGATCCCGGTCGGGAGCCGGGGCTCTTCGTTCACCTGCCGGAGATACTCCCAGAGCAATGTGCCCGTCGCCGGTGCCTGCAGATCGTTGATCAGATAGGTGAAGGGCTGCTCCGGCTTGACTGGATGATGGTCTATGGAGACCGTCACGGCATTGCTGAGCAGGTCGGCGGAGAAGTTACCGATCCGGTTGGCATCCCCCACATCCAGGATCACGCCCAGATCGGCTTCGGCCACCCAGGGGCGGTCTTTTTCCGTGAAATATTCGATGATGCCGCCGTCGTTCAGAAAATCATATTGGTGGGGCACCGGTGAAATATTGAGAATGCGGCATTCCTTGCCCATTGACTTCAAATGATGATACAGCGCCACCTCACAGCCCAGACCGTCACCGTCCGGATGGATGTGTGTGGTGAGGACGATTTTGTGCGCCTCCCTGATAAGTTTGGTGAGCCCGGCCCAGCCTATGGTGGATTTTTGCGGCATAATGAAACGTTAAATTTAACGCCCTTGTAAAGTGCCGGACAACGCCGGAAGCGGCCCTGACCAGGACTGTTCTGAACCGGGACCGGATCTGCCGGTCCCCGGCTCATTTACAGGGAACTATGGCTCACCGTTTCAGGATAATGGGGTATATTCAGACTGATTTTGAACGCTGATAATGATCAATTGAGAATGATTTGTGTGTAATTTGAAACCACCTGCATCTCGGATACATAATCGTTATTTGTATTACATTTAAAGAGTATCATAAACCATGAGAAAAATAATAATATTCACAATTTGTCTTGTTTTTGGCAGTTGCTATTCAATACCAGAATATGATCTTGAAAAATCAATGGACAAATATGAAGAATTTGATAGCCTGGAAATCCCTTTACATTTCGATGCAGGGATTTATCCCTTTATTTACGTAACGCTAAAAGGCAATAAAATTCCGCTGCATGTAGATATTGGAGACGAAACAGGAAATATTTCTTTTAATAAAGAGTCTCTGCAAGACATTGAATACAAATATGCCGGGCGGAAAAATTTCTCTGCAGGTTTCAATGGTATCATTAAGAGTAATGATTATTTTCGCATAGATGAAATTGAAATTGAAGGCATAAAGTTCAAAGATATCCTTTGTAAAAAAGACAATACGCATTTACCGGATTATCTAACGGATATGGGAGCCATCGGTTTTAATTTTCTGAAAGAATTCAATTTGAATATAGATTATGGAAATAAATTGCTGACATTATATAAAAAGGGGGTAATTCCTTTTAATATTACAACTTCCTGGACAAGTATTATTCTAAATGAAAAGCCTTTGCTCAGTTTTAACGGCCGCATTCAGGGATACGGTAAAAACTTTCAAATTGGCATAGACACGGGAACCATTATGGCCGGTAAAGATAATGTGAAAAATCTAATTAGAATACCTTTGGAATCCGGATTTATTTCAAAACAAAAAACAGACTACCTGGATAATGAATCCAAATTAATTGTCATAAGAGAATTATCCATAACCTATGAAAACAATCTGATCGACAGTTTAGATTTTCTGCTCTATGAAACAAAACAGCCAAAGGATAGGGATATATTTCTGGGCGGCGATTTTTTCTTTAAGTACAATACGTTTTTTGATAACAAAAACAATATTCTGTATTTTAGTAAATATAAATAAACGCTGTTATTAATCCGGCCTGTATTCGTCGTATCCAGGATAACCCGATACAAACTTACTCATGCCGTCACAAGGAGTGGAGCGGCGAAGAAGTTTCCCATGCGCCCGCCATCCCCCCCATCGAAGTTCAAACACCGCCACCCAACGGCGGTCTATTCCCGTGTAATTTTCGATGATGCGGCATTTTTGGTCCACGGACTGCAAATGGCGATACGGTGCTGCCTCACAACCCCCGGACCGTTCCCCCAGGTGGATGAGTGGGGTGGAACGATCCTGTGCGCCGGACCCAGGATTGTTTTGAACCGGAACGGGCTCTGTCGGTCCCAGGCTCATCTACAGGGAACTATGGCTCACCACTTCAGGATAATGGGGTATATTCAGGCTGATTTTGAACGCTAATAATGATCAATTGAGAATAAATTGGTATTAACATCAGGGCAGGCCCTGAACCCAGGATTCCGGGGCAAACCCTGGGGAATTGACCAAATCGTCTCATCCGGCGCAGACGGATTAAATTAAGAGATAAATTATGTCAGAGAAAGCATTAGTATATAGTGAAAATGAATTTGGAAAGTTAGATGGGAAAGTGGCCAATGGTTTAGCAAGATATTCTGAACGATATGAAATTGTTGGTATTATTGACAGTACAAAGGCAGGACTTGATGCAGGAGAATATCTCGATGGAATAAAAAAAGGAATTCCAATATTCCGCAGCATTGATGATGCCCTTAATAATTTGGGATATATTCCAGAATATTTCATCTATGGTATTGCACCGCTTACCCCATTCCTTGACGGGGGACAACGAGAAGTAATCCTGTCGGCTATGGTAAAAGGGATGAATATTATCAATGGTCTTCCGGAATATTTCACCGAA
>JAADGM010000111.1 GCA_013152375.1 FCB group bacterium
AGCGTGACCAATCGTTGTTTACCGGCTCTGTTCCCTAAAAGGTCCTTGAAAATCTTTAATACAAAGTAGTGCCCGGTACAGACCCCAGGTGTTCCAAAAAAAGAGGGATGCAGTTCTGCATCCCTCCTAATTAAAAAATCAAAAGCCCTGTGGGCTTGGCTGGCACCAGCGGCTGCTACCGACCGATCCAGAGACCCAGTGAAAAATTTGTCCCGTCGGGCACATCTGGTGAATTCCCCTCGACAGTGTAGCCAAAGGGCACGGTTTTCCAGTCCCCGCCGTAGGTCCCCAGATAACTCACGGCTGCGCGGATCCCCAGCATGGGGTTTATCTTCATGATCAGACTGGCCTCGGGGCGGTACACAAAGAAAAGCCGTTCAAATTTCAGGTGATCGATATTGCCAAAGTTTGACAAGGGGTCGTCGAAGGAGGGGTTCTCCCGGACATCGGAAATTTCAATATCCGTATTACCGCCGCCCAGCATCAGACTGCTTTCAAAGAGTAAAAAGGGGCGCAGGGGATAGCGTCTCGTGAGGGTCGCACCGCCATAGCCGGATTGGATCGAGAGGTGGCGGGAATAATTGTCTCCTTGGATATTCTGCGTTGCGGAGTAACCGGCTCCCATTCCACCGATGAACCAGCCCCGTCCGATGGCGTGCTGAAGGCGCATTCCCATAAAGGAAGCCCCGTTGTTATCGATGGGAGTAAAACCGAAAGCGGTAATAAAACTGTTGATTCCGGCAAAGTCAAAATCCAGAAGATTCAGATCGATTCCGAAACCACCCATGGGACCGCCGCGAAACGGCCTTCCGCCCATGCGTTCCATGTGACGGCCCATACCGCCGCTCCCGCAGTCCTCTTCAGCGCAGGGGTTTTCCCGGCAGTCTTCGGCTTCCCCCATGGAGCAGCCGGGTCCCCCGGGTTTCATCATACCGCCGGGCTTCATCATTCCATATTGAAAAGCCTGCGGACGCGTCGGATCATCATCACCAAACCACATGAATTTTGCGGGACCTTTTTTCCCGCCGCCCTGCTCTTTACAGCAGTCCTTCGAAGCCATCCCTGATTCCATCTGCATTTTACATCCTGTGTCGTCGGGTCTGCCGTTCCGTTCGGCCCGGCCGAAGAAAAACTCCCGGTCGCTGCCGGGGCCTTCAGAATATTTTTTGCAGCCGCCCTTTGAGTGACAATCGGATCCGGGGCGGTCCATCCCTTTTTGCATCCCCTGTGAGCTATGCATGGGGCAGTTTTCTTTAGTCATGAAAGCTTCATTTTCATCATCCAGCTCGATGATCATAATGTTGCCGTCCATATCCAGGTCCTCAAGGTTCAGATCGAGGTTTTCCAGTTCATCCGCATCGCCGGCAAGCCTGATGATGCACTTCGTTTCCCCCTGCGTATCCTCCATATCCAGATTCAGATCTTTCAGGATCTTTTCAAGATCGAGATCCTCATCTTCGGCGTTTAGGGTGACCTCACGTATTTCCGTCTTCACGCTGTCACCCCGGGTGGTTTTGATGGTGATGGTCATTTCCAGCGGTCCGTCTTCGCCGTCAAATTTCAAGTTCTGCAGATTACCCTGCTGCCGGGTGCCGTCAACGGCAACCTCCACATCAATTTTCTTTTCCGCTTTAGCATCTGAGGCAAATGACAGGGCGAAAAATAATATTAGTGTAATGCTGCAGGTGGTCCGAAATATATTTCTCATTGTATGGTATCCTATTTTAATGTTGGGACAGTACGCATTAATCGATCGGTCTGAATTAATAATATGACTGTCAGGGACAGACTATGTATGCTGTGATAAATGAAAAAGTTCCGGAGGAGTTTAAGCCGCCGGTCTTTCGAGAGCGAGGTGAACAGGTATATTGAATGCAGCTCTCTGCGGTATTATTGGGGATCCCCGAGAATGTCCGACACTTTTTGCAGCAGCTTCAGGGGACTGAAAGGCTTGGTGAAATAATCGTCGGCTCCGGCCCTGCGCCCCCGCTCGAGATCAACTTCCTGCTGGATTGCAGTGAGCATGACAATATGAATCTTACGGGTATTGGGTTCCTTTTTCAGAGTTTCACAGACCTCAAAACCGTCAATCCCTCCCTGTGGCATCATTACATCCAGCAGGATCAGGTCGGGGAGTTCTTTACGGGCAATTTCCAGGGCCTGAGGGCCGTTTTCAGCCTGCAGCAGTTCATAATTACTGGAGCGGAGGGTGACATGGATAAGTTCTCTGACTTCCATCTGATCGTCTACAATTAATATTTTTTTCATGAGGTTTCGATTTTAGTATGTTTTGTTTTTTCTTCGATGGGCAGGGTAAACGATACGATCGTACCTTTCCCGTATTCACTTTCAACATGGATGGAGCCGCCATGTTCTTCGATCAGGCCCTTGGCGATACTCATTCCCAGTCCCGTACCTTCGATGGCGGTGTTGGAGGCATCGGCGCGGTAAAATTTATCAAAGACTTTGGACACCTGTTCGCGGGTCATTCCGATGCCCTCATCGATAACTGAAATATTGAAAAAACCGCCTGAGGGTTTGCAGTTAATCTTGATCCTGCCGCCGTCCGGAGAATATTTAACGGCATTGCTGATCAGATTCTTAAAAACCTGACCGATTTTCTCACCGTCAATCAGAATATCAAGATTCCCTTTGGGCAGGATGGATTCAAATTGATGTTTTGGGTGCTGCTCGATAAAGGGCTGTAAGACTTCTTCAATGATGTGCCCGAGATTATAGGTGGCTTTCTCCAGTTTATAGCTGGTCTCGGATTCGATGCGGGAGATATCCAGCAGATCATTGATGATGGAAGACAGTTTTGCCGCCTGATTGTTGATATGCGTGAGGAAACGGGTGTTTTCTTCCGGGGAAATATCGTCCCGCATGAGCAGTATTTCTGAAAATCCTTTGATGGAGGTGAGGGGTGACCGCAGTTCATGGGCCGCCGTGGAGATGAACTCGGTTTTCATGCGGTCCACTTCACGCTCATGGCTCACATCGTGAAAATTATAAATTATCTGCGTCACTTTACCGTTTTTATCCCAGATGACGGAAGTACGGGCCCTCAGGATCACCGGATATTTCCTGTTTTTTGTAGGGACCTCAAAATCAAACTGATAGCCCACGTCCTGGTACCGGATATGCAGCAGCACCTCTTCTCGCAGCTCCTTATCCACAAAGATCTGATCGATGGGCTGATTCAGCATTTGCTCGGCATCCACATTCAGCAGGTCCTCGGCGGCAGGATTGAGCTGCAGAATTCTGTTCTCCAGATCGGTGACGATCATGCCATCAGCCATAGATCTTTGGATAGCGCTGATGTGGTCACGGGCTTCTTCCGCATCGTGCAGGGCTGCATTCAGTTCGAGGGTCCGTTCCCGGACCTTGTGTTCCAGTGATTCCCGATAGTCGTGCAGCTCGGTCATATCGATGATCTGCGCCGTGTAATAGGCGGGCTTATCATTGAATTTCACCACGGACATGCTGATATTGACCCAGATAATCTCGCCGTCATTCCGTTTTAATCGTTTTTCAACGTGAACGTGATCCTGCGGTCCGGAGATGAGTTTTTGGGCGAGCGCCATGATCCCCGGTTCATCGCCTTTGACTTCGAGATCGACAATATTTTTCTTCAGGAGTTTTTTTTCCGTGTATTTCAGGAGGGTCGCGATGCTCTGGTTCACCTGCTGCAGGTCCCCTTCCAGGGAGAAAATGAGGATACCCGCCGCAGCATGGGAAAATGCGCTCCGGAAGCGTTCTTCGCTGTCCTTCAGTTTCAGCAATAATTCCCGCCTGTCGAAACCGATTTTAATGGCGTGGTACAGGTCCGTCATGGCTACCGGTTTACGGATGAAATTAATAGCGCCCAGCTGGATGGCTTCAATTGCGTTATCAACGTCACCGTGTCCGGTGATGATGATCGACATGATGTCAGGCTGGGTTTCCTTGGCTTTCTCGATGAGTTGGAAGCCGTCCATGCCGGGAAGTCTTATATCGGTGACGATAATATCGATTTCGGTTTTTTGGAGGATACTGAGCGCTTCGGAGGCGGAATTTGAGGTCTCGATGGCAATGCCGTCATCCAGACTGGTCAGGCCTTCCTTTATGAGGTTGCAAAGTACAACTTCGTCTTCAACAATGATAACTTTCCTTTGGCGCATCTCCGTCTATCGGTTATTTAAAACTGAACAGAGCTCAATTTATTCAATGATTAAGAGGGGGGAATATAACAATAAATCACCCAATCCAGGCGAATGAAATTATACGGCAGACGGCTCTTTATGATCGAGATAATTTTTAAAATTTTCCACCAGTTCCCGTGAGTCCAGGAAGGCCTGAAATACCTCCGGGTCAAAATGCGACAGGCATTGTTTTTTCATGATACGGATGGACCTGTCCACGGTGAAGGCGGGTTTATAAATGCGCTTTGTGGACAGGGCATCAAAAACATCCGCCACGGCGACGATTCTGCCTTCCAGAGGGATCTGATCACCTTTCAGTTGGCGGGGATAGCCGCTGCCGTCAAATTTTTCGTGATGTGTGTAGGCGATCTTTTCAGCCATTTGCAGCAGAGAAGATTCTGAATTCTTCAGAATATTATGGCCGAAGTAGGTGTGCTGCTCCATGAGCTTTTTTTCTTCAGGTGTGTGCTTACCGGGCTTCAGTAATATCTTATCGGAAATCCCGATTTTACCGATGTCGTGCATCGGGCTGGCTTTTTCAATCAGTTTTACAAATGTCTTATCCAGCTGCAGGGCGTTGGCGATGATTTTGGAATAGCCGCTGATGCGCCGTAAATGATCAGCCGTCTGCTCATCCCTGAATTCAGCCGCCAGGGATAGCCTGTAGATGGTTTCCAGATTGGCGCGTTCGGTTTTGGAATGTGAAATGAGTAGCTGCTGATAGAGCGAGCGAATATCCTCGGCATAACTCAACAGCTGAAGTTTTTCCTGTTCGAGCCTGTCATTTTTCTGCTTGATGATCAGAAAAGCCTCTTCGAGTTCGGCCTGTTTAGCCCGTTCAATTTTGTAAAGACTGGAAAGGTCCTGGGCATATTTCAGAGATTGAGCAAAGGGTATCGTATTCTTATTCATTATTTAGCCTGTAATAATTTTGTAGTGTGCATAGAAACAGCAACTTGCAAATTTAATGCCATGGCTGAAACAGTTTTTGACAGGGTTGAAAAATCGGCTATTGATGAGGATTTCGGCTCTCTTTTTACATCTGATGAGATTGTCCGGGTTTAACCATTGCAATAAATATCCTGTTAAATATATACCAGTTAAAAAAATTCTGTTGATTGCTTGAAGGTTTCGTTTCTGGTTTTTGGGAGAGCCTCGGGGCGGGGGATTAACCGGACAGGCGCTGTGGAAACTATTATTGCGGGTGTCCAATTTTATTACAGGTCTTGTAAGTATTATCTTACGATCCCCATATTTTTCTCGAAAATAAAATTCTCCCGGGTGCGGATGGGAGTTTCCGATTAAACGCGAAACCAGCGTAATTTTAAGCCTCTGGAAATGCCGTTACATCATCAAATTTATCAACATGAAACATATATGGAGTTAGCCCTTGATCTCGCCCGTCGGGGTGGTTCAGCCGTCTCTCCGAATCCCAAAGTGGGTTGTATTCTGGTGAAGAATGGCGACATCATCGGGCAGGGATATCATCAGGAATACGGCGGTCCCCATGCCGAAGTCATGGCCCTCCGTGATGCGGTAACGGATCCCATTGATGCCACGGCCTATGTAACTTTGGAGCCCTGCAGTTTCTACGGGAAAACGCCCCCCTGCACCAATGCCCTGGTGGAGAGCGGCATCAGAGAAGTTTTTGTGGCCATGACAGATCCAAATCCAGGTATCGATGGTGAGGGCCTTTCGATTCTGCGCGCCAGGGGCGTCAGGGTGACCACCGGAATACTGGCAGAAAAGGCCGCTGAATTGAACAAGGGCTATATAAAATGGATTGTTGAGGGAAAACCCTGGGTGATCGCCAAAGCCGCGGTTTCAGCAGATGATTACATGGGGTATAACGCAACGTCACAGACCTGGCTTACAGGGGAAGAATCCAGAATAAAGGTCCATCGCCTGAGGTCTGAGGTTAACGCCGTTCTGATAGGCCGCCAAACGGCTTTGGTGGATGACCCCAGGCTCACCGTCAGGGAAACCGTTGGTGAAAACCCTGTCCGGGTTGTGGCTGATACCCATTGCAGACTGCCCCTGACCCTGAACCTTTTCCGGGATCAGCAGGCCGAAACCATTGTGCTTTGCTCCGAAATGGATCAGCAGGGAACCCTGACATCCTACTGCCGTTATGTGCCTGTGAGAGAACTCAACGGGCAGCTGGACCCGGAGCAGATGCTGAAAGCACTCGGGAAGTTGGACATAACAACGCTGTTAATAGAGGGCGGCAGGCACATTCTGGCAAGTTTTTTTGCTGATGATCTCATCGATGAAATTTACTTATTTCGCTCGGAACAACATCTGGGAAAAGCAGAATTGGGAAACCCGTTACACCTTTCGGAGAACTGGGTGGTGAAAACAAAAATACGGTCTGGTGCAGACGAATTAACGATTGCTCAAAAAAGGAAACTGAAATGTTTACAGGAATAATTGAGGAACTGGGAAAAATCAAAGCGGTGCGTGAAACCAGTTCAGGAAAGCAGTTCACGATTGCCGCGAAAATCGTAATGAGTGATCTGAAAATTGGTGACAGCATTGCCGTTAACGGCGTCTGTCTTACCGTTGTAAATGTCAGCGCCGGTGAATTTACGCTGGACCTGGTGACGGAGACGCTGAACAGATCAAACCTTGGTGATTTGCTCGTCGATACTAAAGTCAATCTTGAAAGACCGCTGACACTGTCCACCCGTTTGGGCGGGCACTTGCTGCAGGGACATGTGGAGTCGGTTGGCGTTATCATCAATAAGGAAAGTGAGGGCGA
>JAADGM010000113.1 GCA_013152375.1 FCB group bacterium
TTGGTGCCGTTCCAAACTGCAGAATACGTTCCTGCCGTTTTGAATCCATTCACCAAAGTTGAGACATTTTGCCCCAGCATATTATAAACCGAAACCGTAACCTGTCCGTCATGCGGCAGGGTGAAACTGATGTTGGTTTCGGGGTTAAACGGGTTTGGATAGTTTGAGAGTAAGGCATACTCATCTGCAATGGTCAGTTCAAGATAATTTCCGCCGGAAGCTGCCGTTACTTGATCAATATTGAAATCGCCGGAAGCTGTGAAAAGCTGACCCTGCGGTGCCAATACGATGAGCTCAGTAACACCATCCTGCGTATTGTAATCTGCGAGATAAGCATCATCGGTCAAGTCGATTGTGAAATCATTCCCATGACTGATCTTCATATAAACTCCGCCGATATCACCATTACCTTCAATAGAGACACTGCCGTTATTGTTGATAATGCTGGCAGAAGTCGCAGGTGTTGTTCTTCCTCCCTGATTGAGAATGAAGTCAATCATAATGACGATATCGAGAATATCGATATTGTCATTACCGTCCATGTCGGAATGACAGAAGGTATATTGACTTTCGTCAATAGTTCCCAGAATATATCCAACAACCGCAACGATATCAAGGACATCGATATTTCCGTCACCATTAACATCTCCATTTCCAACACAAACTCCGAGGCAGGATAAAGCTGTATTGTAATCTTCGACTTCGAGTGGCGGGTCCAAGGTCCAGACATCGGTGGGGAAAGTGTAATCACCGAAAACACCATCTACAGGACACATGTATCTTGCGCGGAAGCGGCCATAGGCGAAACCGCCGCCTTCCTGTACGCCGGTACCGTCAGCGTCAACATATTCCCATGTATAGATCTGATGCCAGGGTGCAGGTCCGTTTATAGTCACAGTAGCAGTAAAGGTGCCGTCACCGTTGTCAGTTGCCAGCCAGCGGGAACCATCACCATTGCCGTAACCAAAGCCCTGAATATAATTAAACCATTTATCTTTCAGGATCACATAGACTTCATCACCGGGAGTGTAAAATTCATTTCCACTCATATCAAGGTTAAAGGTCATTGTGAGTGATTGGCCTTCCGGCAGTACGGCACCAGCGGGCAGATCATAATAACCGGCCAGAGGCAGCTGCAGGATATCGCCGTCAGCCGATGGTCCTAAAGTAAAGGTTCTGTTGCCGCCGCCAAACTGCGGTGAGTCTTCCCAGCCCATGTCATTGTTATAAAACGGTCCATAAATTGCCTCAAGATACGCAACGGATTCTTCACTTTGGTTCAGGAAGAATTTATATTCCATTTGTGTTGAAGAGTAATTCGTAATCGTCAGGGGCAAAGTGAAGATGTTAGTACCGGGCTGACGTACCATCACACTCTCTTCAGGAGGATCGGCGTTCCAGCCGTTAAATCCGCCGCGGACCTGGACTTCATCGTTCCGTGCAAGGCTGAAGAGCGGCATACCGGTAGCACCGGCTTCGTCGAGCCATTCACTCATATCAACGGAGAAGATAACCGTTTTCGTCACGATTTCATCTTCGATGGGCGGCTGATCGTTCCAGTACACAAATGCCAGCGTACCATCTTCAGTCACGTCGGCGGTACGATTGCCGATTGAAGATTCCCATCCATCCGGACCTGCAAGGAATTTGTATTCAATAGCGACGCGCCCAGGAGCAAAATGATATGTTCCGCCCCAGAATTCACCTGTGCCTTCATCGGTCAGCGGTTCTGCGGACCAGCCATTCATAGTCCCTGCAATGTACATGGGAGTCCCGTCATATTGAGGAATTCCGGCAGTACTGACACGGAAGTAGATGTCGATATCGTCAGTTACTTCATAGGGCGGTGTATTTCCAGCCTCCCAGTAATCGATAGGCAGGTCTATGGGAAGGCCATCGCCCGAAACTGCAAAGCTGCGGTTATCGGTTGATTCCCATTGGTCTCCACCCGGCGTTACGTTGACATATTTATACTCGTAATTACCGACTGCGAGAGGATCTGTTGTAGTGAAAGACCAATAGTCACCGCCGTCATTTGTAATTTCCCAATCCACACCTGACCAGCCATTCATGCTGCCGCGGATCACAATCGTATTGGTGCTGTCTGTGAATCCGGGTGCGGTTGATGTATTCAGATGGAAGGTCACTACGCTCGGGTTCGTGTCGGCAGGACAGGCATCGGCCAGGTTAAAGCAAACTACCGGCAGGACTGTGTCCACATCGGGTACGAGCAGTGATCTGTTCGATGATTCATCTGAACCCCAGGCATTTCCGTTGATATATTTGTATTCAACGGTTTCACCAGGATTCAGCGTCAGAGTAACGGCATAAACGGCATCCGAAACGAGCGTCAATTCTATCCCTGCAGGATCCCAGAACGGATAAGGATCTGGGAAACCGCCGGCGACGTGCACGCCGTCACCCGATACGGTTTCAAGGGCCATATCCACCTGGAAAGTAATATCCACAGTGGTAGCGCCGCCTGAGACTGAAATATCGGCATCCGATCTGGGCTGCAATTTATAAGCACCGTAGCTGTAGTCACCCACTCCGGTAATGTCATAAACAGTACCGACTTCAGGCAAGAATGCAAACAGTTTGTCATCGACCACGGCGGGGCCGGTACCGTCATCAACAGACCATTCGCCGTATCCAAGGTCGGCATTGTCGCAGTTTGAATTTGTAAACGATACCAATACACCCTCATAGGGTTCCATGAAATCGCCGGTCGGAATTACAACTGCGTCAGGTAAAACATCTCTGGCAGAGTTCAGTGTAAATCCGGTGATATTGCTGATCTCGGTAAGACCATAGTATTCGGAAACACTGCCTACGATAGTAATGTTATTGCCTTCAGCCACAGCATTAGCACTGTCATAGACATAAACGCCATTCCAGGCTCCGGAGCCATCCTGGAGCCAGTAGCCGGTTCCCGGATAAACAGCCGTGACAACGCCTGTAGTCTCAATCCACTCACCTTCCCAGGGGGATGCATCCACCTGGCCCTGAATATCATAGATTGTGACAGCCGAAGCATACGCACAGGATCCGTCATCAACAGTTGCATCGGGGTTATAGTTAGCAGCCAGAGGGTCGGTGCAGCCGGGAACATCACTCGGTGGTGTCATATGCCAGCCGATGTAATCAAAGGTGTCCTGATCGTAAACGATCCACTCTGAATCATCTGCATTTGTTCCGGCAGAAGCATACCAATCCGTATTTCCGCTTGTGACGGCATCTTTACGCACTAACGTATGGTTCTTTGTAGCTTCAGTAACGCCTGCAACATCCCAGCCTGCACCCGGGTCGCCATCCCAGTTGCCGATCCAGTCGAGGACCACAAAATCAGCCTCGGTTCCCTGAACCAGGGCAAAACCGTCATCACCGTTACTAAGGTAATTAAAGGTCTGGTCGCAAGCGGAAAGAATCTCCGGTCCTGCACTGCCGTGACATACGACGAATACATCACCCGGTGCGACGGTCGCACCGTCATCAAAGGTGTTCCAATATTCGTATTCGCCGGGAACTGTCGGGGCATTAGAAACATTAGGAAATGCATAGCCGGACAGGTCAATCGTTGCATCCGTCGGGTTATAGATTTCGAGTGCTTTGTTATTGCTGCTGCCTTCAATATATTCGGAAAAGAACAAACCTTGGGCAGTAAGCATTGACACAATGCCCAACAGCATAAATGTCAATTTTAGCATCTTTTTCATAAAAGAATTCCTCCTTGTTATTTGAATATATACTTTATCATATTTTTGGTATCGTAACTATGAGGATAGTTACCGAATACAGTAATTTACAACAGCTACGGTCACAAATTCATTAACTGATTTCTCATCCGTCTGAACTATTTGTGCCTTAGCTGTGGCGTTAATCCGTTCAGTCTATGTGCATCACCTCCTTTTTTTTTGCTGATATTAATTGCAATTTGTTGTTCAATATTTGCTAATCGATCAGTCAATTAGTTTTTCCTTCGTTTCCAAATCAAATAAATGAATCTTTCCCTGATCAATTTTTACCTCGATGGTCTCCCCCATTTTGATATCAAGATTCCCGTCAAAATTTGCTGTCAGATGAAATCCGCCAACTACCAGATGTGCCAAAAGACTTGACCCCAGAGGTTCAGTTATTTCAACTTCAGCCGTAAAAGTATCCTGGCGTTCTGCATGAGCACTTCCCTCTGTGACAGGACTGATATTTTCAGGGCGGATACCCATGACGACTCTGCGTTCATTCTTTCCAAGTGAAGGATGCTTTCCGATATCAATTTGAAAGCTCCCGGCCTTGAAGATATGGCCTCCTTTTCCGGGATAAACTGATCCTTCGATAAAATTCATCTGGGGAGTACCGATGAAGCCGGCGACGAATTTATTATTCGGCTTGTCATAAGTCGTTTTTGGAGTGTCCAGCTGTTCAATATTTCCACGATTCATTACTGCAATTCGGTCCCCCATGGTCATAGCTTCCACCTGGTCATGCGTCACATAGATCATTGTTGTGGCCAATAATTTGTGCAGCCGTTTAATTTCTATGCGCATTTCAGAGCGCAATTTAGCGTCCAGGTTTGAAAGGGGTTCATCAAATAAAAACACTTTCGGCTTCCGCACCAGCGCTCGCCCTAGAGCAACCCGTTGCCGCTGTCCGCCGGAAAGTTCACGCGGTTTTCGTTTCAGCAGGTCTCCAATTTGCAGAATATCGGCGGCTTCTTCAACCCTCGTTCGAATTAAGTCCGGATCCTGCTTGCGGATCTTCAACCCGAAGGCCATATTTTCATAGACGTTCATATGAGGATACAGGGCATAATTCTGGAAAACCATTGCGATGTCCCGATCTTTGGGATCCATTTCATTGACTCTCGTATCTCCAATGTAGATATCGCCCGATGTCGGCGTTTCCAGACCTGCAACAAGCCGTAAAGTAGTGGACTTGCCGCAACCGGAAGGGCCCACTAGCACGAGGAACTCTCCATCCCTGATCTGCAGGTTAATGTCCGAAAGTACGGTAGTAGCGCCGAATGATTTATGTATGGATTTCAGGGAAACTAAACTCATTTGTTATCCTATTATCTGTGCAACCAGCATCACAATATCGATGATATCGATCGTATCATCGCCGTTAAGATCTGCCGCCGTAAAAATATCACCGACGGGCATGGGTCCATTGACAATAAAGTCAACGATGGTCACAATATCCAGTATGTCAACGAAACCGTCAAGGTTGACATCGCCGGGGATGATATTTGAAAAATCCGGGATTTCATTCAGGAAAATCAGAGCGGTACTCGCCGGGATGTCATAATTGTAAAGCCAGTTTCCTTCCACAATATGCTCTCCCCCGTTTATGTAGTCATACCAAGTCCCCGGATGTGGAAATTCGATATCGATGGTGCGGCTGATGTCGCTGAAATTGGCTGCCACGATGACTTCCTCCGGACTGCTAACCCGCCAATATACGATGGATTTATTTGCTGAACTCTGGTATTTGATCTCGAGCGCGCTGCTTCTCAAAACTTCATAATTCAGGCGCAAGGCTATCAGCCGCTCATAGACATTAAACAATTCAGCGCCGGCCTGGTTATTCAGCAGATACCATTGCAATGGCTGGGGGACAATATTCCCGCCTGAATGGCTCGTTCCATTCTGACCGAACTCCTGTCCGTGATACAGCATGGGCGTACCTTGCGAAGTCAACAGAATTTTGGCACCGAGTACCGATTTTGCCCGGGCCGTCTCAAGGGTCATTCCCTGGTAGTGTGTTGCCTCATAAATAATCCGGCCTTCATCATGACTCTCAAAATAATTCAGGGGACCTGTAAAATCCCAGTATCCCTGTGAAGCTGCCAGAATGTGATTACCCAGATCGTACATATCTCCCCAGGAATGACCGCTGTCATTGATCTCCAGCAAGTTTGCATTCAGCATATGGAAAAAACTATAATCCCAGCCGGCATCGAAATCCGTATGATTGATCTGCCACGAATTGTCTTCTTCGGCGATGATGATCAGGGTTGAATCATAGGCATTCAGCATATTGCCGTAGTGGGTTGCACCCCAGTTACCATCAGAGTCCCACCCGATGCCTGCCGTGTGGTCAAAGCGAAATCCATCGAAGTGATAGTCCTGTACCCAGGTCATCAGGGCGTCATCACAATATTTTCTGGTTCTCGGGCTCCAATGCTGGAGTTTATACCCCCAGGGTGATTCCTGATCGTGAAAATAGGGATCATTGACATAATCATGGTCCTGATAATCCCAGCTGCCGACGGGCTGGTAGAGTAAAAATAACGGAGCTGACCCCCACATGTGGTTGAAGACGACATCCAGCAATACCGCAATATTGTGCTGATGGGCCGTATCGACAAGCTGACGCAATTCATCGGGGGTTCCGTAAGCGGACTCCGGGGCCATATAATAAGACGGATTATACCCCCACGAATTTTCCCCTTCAAATTCATTCACCGGCATGAGTTCAATCGCTGTGATACCGAGGTCATCAAAGTAGCCTTCGTCGAGTTTGTTGATGATGTCCTGGTAGGTGCCGATTTCACCGGTAACACCCTTGAAATCACCCACATGAGTTTCGTACACCACAACATCCCTTTGTTCGGGTCTGGTAAATTGGGCATCATTCCATTCATACTCTCCTGCACCCACCGTGAAATTGGTAAGAGCATCTTCATAATTTCCGCTTTCCCAGCCGCCTGCGGGGTCGGTCCACTGTACATCCTTCGACCAGGGATCTGCAATTCTTCTTTGACCCTCCACATTGAATTGATAGGTATAATCACCGTCAGGCAGTGTGGTCTGATACCACCATAGTGTATCTCCTGAAAGCTTCATCAGCTCGCCGGCAGGGATATTCTGGTTCCAACTGCCCATCACCGTGACGTAATCCTTCGCAGGTGCGTAAAGTGTGATCAGGACATCGTTTCCTGTTAGCGTCAAGCCATCATCTGCGCCTTCGGGGACCGGTTCGTGAAGGATTGAGAACAACAGATAAACATGGCGGAACAGAAAAGTCACCCGGTCATTGCTGCCAAGGGCGCGGGCGACAATGGTCACGTCACCGAACAGGGTTTCAGGGGGTGTCCAGGTCACCGAAAAAGGAGAGGAAAAAGCGTCTCCTGCAAAAACACCCTGCACATAATATGCCACTTCGACGGCGTCCCCGACGACGGACAAATCAACATCCCCGGATATCTCGGCACCCTCTGAGGGAGAGATATAAAAAACATAGGGATCCCCGTCCTGAGGCGTGTAGTCAAAATAAATATCGTAGTTGATGATCTGACCGTTATCACCGGTATCCCAATTGCCGTCATCCCATTTGATACGAAATTTAATTGATTGCACAACCTGTTCTCCCAGGTTGAAGGGGCCGAGCTGAACCTGGTAAGACTCCCGGGTCAACTGCAAGGGTGACATGAGCCAGCCCTCCTCTTCGTACGAATTGTCCGGTCGATAACTATCAATCGGCAGAATGTGCCCGTTCCCCGTATCGACTTTCCAGGCGATATGCCCGCCCTGCTGCACATTGTTCAGGACAATGGCAACAATATCGTTAGCTCCAGGATTGAAAGGCGTCCAATAGTAATTTAAACTAATATGCCAGTCGACACCCATACCGCCATTATTATCCCAGTTTCCGTTTAGATCCGTGAAGACAAAATCCACGGTTTCGGCGATTTCAGGAACAGTATAAGCGTAGCTCCACCAGCCATTGCCAAGCGCAGGTTCGAAGGTCATGGCATAATCATCCGTCTCCTGCCAGCCATTATATCCCAGGTGAATATAGACGGGGGATGTATTATCGGGTAATGCACCTTCCAGAGTGTTATAATATATGGTAATATTGCCACCGGGTACCGGAATCTCAGGTTCCCAGTAAACCGCCTGAGACAGCAGAACACCCGATGCTAAAAGTACCATGAGCAAAATATTTTTCAATGACATTTAGGTTTTCCCAATTTTAGTATGTTTACGATAAACCTGTTCCGGAGACCTTGCCAGAATTTCTCCGATAAAGGTGACAATGTCCAGTATATCCACAGCAAAATCCTGATTGGCATCCGCCAGGCATTCCTGGTCAGTATTCAACTGAATATCACCTGTAAGGTAAGATACCAGTAATACGATATCGAGAATATCCAGATCAGCGTCAGAATTAAGGTCTCCGTTCGGGTAACAATCCATCCCTTCCGTCAGCGTAATTTCCCGGTTCACGGGCAGCCCTTCGTAACAGGTGGAACCGCCGGGCCAATAGACGATCACCGAATCCACGGCTGAACTCTCTCCAAGCCCAAAGTGTTTTGTGAATGAATTCTGGGATAAGAAACCATTTCCGCTCTGAATAAAGTCCGCCTGCTGTTCACCACCGGACCACAGCACGAGCCTGACCCCCAGTGCATAACGATTCGGTACAGCGCCGGCCAGGTCGATCTCAAGCCAGTCTGAGGCTGGTGTTGTATCATTACGATAAAATTCTATCCCGTTTTCATCATCGTAACCCACGGCGATGATATCCTGGTCACCGTCACCGTCAAAATCAGCGGCTGCTGCACCATAGCCGCTGTTAAAGGACTCCAATCCTGCGGTATCACCCATTTCCTGAAAAGTGCCATCTCCTAGATTGTGGAAAAAAGTATTGCCGATGTTCCCGAATCCAGACTCGTTGTTATTGTAGATATCCAGCCAGCCATCGTTATCGGCATCGAAAAATACGGTGCCCCAGGTCATGCTGAAAAAAGGGTCCTGCGCGTTGGATTCCGCCGAAACATCGCTGAAGGTCCGGTCACCGTTATTCCTGAACAGCATATTTTGATGCAAATTTGAAAAATAGACATCGAACCAGCCGTCCCGGTTATAATCCGCAATCGTCAGCCCCATCCCCTGCAGGGACTCCATCGCCTGGATACCGGTTTCTGCAGCCAGGTTGGCGTACAAACCGTAGACTTGCATTTCGAGCAGATAATTGCCCCGGTAACCGTCCTGTGTTCCCAGAATTTCAAAATCTCCGTCATTATCAAAATCAAAAAACGTCGCCATCATACACAGATCATTCATCGGCCCCTGGGCCCCGGTTTCACCGGTGACATCCAGAAAACTGCCTCCAGTATTTTCAAACAGATAGTTTTGGCCGCCAAAATCAACAATGTAAAGATCCGGCCACCCGTCATCGTTATAATCACCCCAGCTGCCTCCCAGTACGTTGCCCTCATGGATTAAACCCACTTCAGCACTCACTTCACTGAACGAGCCGTTGCCCTCATTACGGTAGAGGCTGCACCGGGCATTCGTGACGCCTACAAACAGATCCAGATCTCCGTCGGCGTCATAATCTGCTGCCAGACCGAGCTGAGAAGCCCCTGTAGAAAAGACCCCTGCAGAATTTCCGATTTCAGTGAAAGTGAGCCCGCCGTCATTTCGAAACAGCAGATCATCCCCCGAATGATTCGCCACAAAAATGTCATCCAGCCCGTCCCGGTTATAGTCAAAGACACAAACTCCTTTTCCCTGAATAGGTGTCGCCAGACCTGCCGTTTCCGATATCTCGCTGAACTGGATACCGGAAAAGAGCAAAGTAAGGCTGCAATAGATGATGGCAGAAACTCTAAAAATCATTGATGGGATAAGTTCCTATGGGTTCTATTTTGATACGCTGGATATCGAAAGAATTCCCTGAGTAGGGTTCATCATTGGAATTATCCGCCAGATCATCTACAGCAACGAAAATATAAGTTCCGGACGGGTCAACTGTGATCGCACCGGTACTTAATTTCCCGGCTGCCAGGTAATAGTTGCGCTGAAGATAGGTTTCGTTGTCAAATTCAATCACAAAGGTTCCGGCGCCATCTGCTTTGGAAGGTGAGAAAAAAAGGCTTGTTCCATCAGGGGTTGCCGCTGCTGCCAGGGGTGTTGACTTGACATCAAACTGTGCCAGCAAATTCAACTCTTCCGGATCGAATAAAAAGGCGTGTTTGAGCTCATGACCCTCGAAATCAGTTCCTGAAAGCGCAGCTACAATGCCTGTTCCGGGGACATATTCGAGGTCGTTCAGCTCGACCGGATGCTGGGCAATATCTGATGACTGAAGATTCCCGCTGAGCACGTCCCCGTCAATGATGAATTTATAGAGATTTACCCGTTCGAAGGAATCATCTAGAACATAGACAGCTCCGTCCACCGGGTCAAGCGCCAGTTTGCCCGCTTTGGATTTCGATGAGAGTAGCTCCCCGGACTGCAGATCGTACATTTTTGTCTTATGATAAATGGATTGGTCTGAGATGAAGGTAGTAATCAGTTTATCTCCAAAAACCTCAACATCCATGGGACCGTCTTCATCCAGCTGAAAGTGTGTTACCTCCCTGGTCGCCACATCGACGATTGCGATTTGCGAACTTCCGGAGAGTCCCACATAAAGGGTGTTCCCGTCATCCGATAAACACAGGGAGGTCGGTGTTGAACCCACCAGAATATTGGCGGTTCTGATCATCGTTTCACCTGATACGTCTACGAAAATGACTCTGTTGTTGCCGGAATCAGCTGCAATTAGGGTGTTACCGTCGGGCGTTATAACCAGATCGACAAGATTCGATCCAATGCGCAGGAGATCGAAATTTTCAATGGTGTAATAATAAGTGGGTGACTTTTCCGTGCAGCCCGGCAGTAACAGCAATATGATAAGGGTTATTTTTTTCAGCATCTCAAATCTCCGGAGTGTAGGTCAGGTTCATACGCAGATATCCCGGCGAAACAAGCTGACTTTCATTAACATATTGATATAAGCTAAGGGGAAATTCTACATCCAATATTAACTCGGGATGTACACGCAAACCAAACCCCGGAACGGCGTACAGCCAGCGTCCGCCTCTTTCCCGTTTCACCCGCATGCCGTATTCGTCTGTGTCCCGGAATGTATAAATGTAGTCAAGTTTAGCCTGCAGAAAAAGGATATCGGAGCGGTCATAACTCAACCCCAGGCTATAATGATATTCATTTCCGTATTCATATCCGTAAATATTAGGACCTGACGAGATTTTTGAGATCATATTACCGGTAATCAGCCATTTTGAATTGAGACTGCTGGTGGAGGCGAAGATAGAGAACACAGGGTCAATCGTGCCGGAACCGATCTGCAGATTATCGCTGATCCGCTTGCCCGAGGGATCCGGTTTGTCAAGGCGCCCTGTGGCCAGTTTTGCGCCAATTCCAACATTCACCTGGAGAGCCTGATCAAAAAATGAATACGAATATCTCCCAAGGAGAATAAGATCGCCTATTCCCGATGTACGTCGGATGAAGCTTGGATTTTCATAGAGAATTTTATTATTAACAACCGAACGCCAGGGCAGGATCGCTTCAACAGATAGTTTGTCGGTAACACCATAATTGATGTAAAGAAAGGCAGTAGAATTTGAAGTTTTTTCATATTTCGGATTCGGCGCCGGCTGATCCCCGAACTGAGCATCCTCGAGATACTCATATTCGTAGCCGATACCTGTCAGTAAAGCACCTGCTTCGGTGCTATTGCGCTTCATAATACTTCCGCCCGGAAGTATGGGTCTGCGTCAGGAAACACCGGCGGTTAATGCATTCACTCCTAACAGCAGAAATCCTAAAAGTCCTAACAGTTGTCTGTTCGCTTTTTTCATGAGTTACTCCTGTATTTTGTATCGGTACACACTCTTGATCTACCCTTTGACACTCCCCATTGTAAGACCCGAAACCAGATATTTAGCCAGAGAAATAAACAAGATTGTCACGGGGATGCTGACAATCACGGCTCCTGCTGAATAAAGACCCCACTGAGTTGAAAGACTTGCCTGAAAGGATTTCAATCCCAGAGGCAGTGTGTACAGGTCTGGATCCTGCAGGATGATGTTGGCGACAACATACTCGTTCCAACTGGCCATAAAACTGAACAATGCTGTAATTACCAGAGCCGGCGATGACAGCGGCAGTATGATCCTGTAAAAGGCACCGAACTGGCTGCAGCCGTCCAGCCGGGCAGACTCCTCCAAAGAAGCCGGGATTGTATCGTAATAACCTTTCATCTGCCAGATGCAGAATGGCAGGGCGGTTGATGAGTAAATTATGATCAGTCCAAGATATGAGTTGATAAGTCCCAGCTTACTCAGCAGGATGAAAAACGGCAGCAGCAGCATGGTGGCCGGAAACATCTGCGTCGTCAGAAGCGACAGCATGGTAAGCTGTTTGCCCCTGAATTGAAATCTTGAGAGAGCATATCCGCTGGTGGAGGCCAGAACTACTCCCGTCAGGGTTACCATGAAGGTCACGAAGAAAGAATTCCAGGCCCACCGCAGAAAATCGGTCTTCGTGAAGAGCTCAATATAGGATTTGAAACCGGACCCGGCATCTCTGCGTCCATTGTGATTATTATCTTCGAAAGGTTCCCCCTGATCCCATACACCGTTACCATTCTCATCCTTGAATGCTTCACCTCGTTCCAGAAAAGCTAAAGATTTTGTTTGAAAGGCATTGTCTGTCCGCAGGGAAACGCTGATGATCCGTATAGCCGGATATATGGTCAACAATGTGAACATTGTGAGTAAAAGGAAAATGCCCCAGGTCTCTATTTTCTTATTTTTCATAATACCGTCCCGGTAGCTTTCGTTTTTTTCATGAAGAAAATACCAAAGACCAGCAAAATTAAAAAGATGACCATCGAAAGCGCAGCTCCGTATCCATAGCGGTACAGGTTAAAAGCCGCCTTGTAAACATAGCTCACGAGTATATGGGTCTGGTCGGAAGGCTCGCCGGCATTACTCACCAGCCACACCACATTTATGTTGTTAAAGGTCCATACAATACCCAAAACGATCGCCGGGATCATGACGGGCTTAAGCATGGGCAGCGTAATTTTTCGAAATTGCTGAAATCTGCTGGCGCCGTCAACACGGGCAGCCTCGTACAATTCCTGGGGTATGGACTGCAATCCACCCAGCGCAATTACCATCATGAAGGGAAATCCCAGCCATATATTGGTGATAATGCAGGCGGAAAAGGCTTCGAAGGGTTGACTGAGCCACTGGATGGGTGTGAGATGGAAAAATTTGGTCAGGATCAGATTAATGGAACCGTATTCCTGATTGAACATCCCCCGCCATGTCAACGCGGTAATATACTGTGGCAGTGCCCAGGGAATGATGAGCAGAGTTCTCAGGGTTTTTTTTGCCGGAAGCGTACGGTTGATGAGGACGGCAAGTAAAACCCCGAGAGTTACATGGAAGACGATATTTACGACCGTCCAGATAATTGTTTTGAGGAGAATACCATAGAATCGTGCTTCCGTGACAACTTCCCAGTAATGCTGGAAGCCTACGATCTGCCAGTTTTGGAATGTCCGCAGGGAGAAATTAGACAATGACAACAGAATATTGTAGAGAAAGGGAAAGATCACGACTGAAAATATCCCGATCACCGCCGGCAGCAACATATAATAGGCAAATTTTTGTTGGCGAAAGTCTCTGAAAAATAAAACGATCTGCTTTCGATAAAAACCTAGCAGAATCACCAGCAGCAGCGGAAAAATCCACTTGATGAAGATCACGGAGGGCCCCGGTTTCAGGATGTCATTCATATCACGGATCTGTTTTTCTGCATTCAGCTGCGAAAGCCGGGCGGCTTCTTCAGGGGTCTTGTCTCCGCCGAGAACCGCTTGATACTGGGTCCGCAGAGCATCCCAGATAGCCCGCATTTCCGGCTGCACAGGCATCGGCCGTCCTACCTCAATACTTTTCGCAGATTCCCGCAACTCCTCATTTTCCGTAACGACAGGGCTCTTGAGTGCGGCAATACTTGAGGGCTGCATATTGAGTTTGCTCGCATAATAATATTGCACCTCATCGCTTGTGAGGTAGCGAATTAAATCGGCACACTTGTCCAGCAATTCTCCGGTCACATTGACATTGATGGAATACCCCTTAGTACTTACCATGGGTGTGGGCCACAATCCGGTTGCCGAGACTTTAGGAATCCGTGTAATTCCGAAATCGACTACGCCCTCATAATCACCCAGGCTCCAATCTCCGTTGATGATCATGCCGGCAGCCCCGGTCTTGAACATGGCGTTGGCGATCTCGTAGTCAGATTCCCTAGGAATGATCTTGTAATCATCCCGCAGGGATTTGATAAATGTAAAAGCATTTACCATGGCTTGTGTGTTTAAATTAGGGCGACCGTCATCGGTGATCAGCCAGCTGCCAAAGCCTCCCACCCAGGGTACGAAAAAGAAAGGTTCAGTGAAATTCCATACCAGTCCGTACTGATCGATTTTGCCGTCACCGTTAAGATCTTTGGTGAGGGCTTGTCCGATACGAATCATCTGATCCGTATTTTCCGGTGGTGATTTAACGAGTTTTTTATTGTAAAGCAGCATGAGATGGTTTCCCATCACATCCCCGATCATCCAGATTTTTCCTTTATATCTGACGACGGCGTTATCGACAAAGCCTTTGAAAAATTCCGGTTCAAAAACATCATCCAGGGGTTTGATGATCCCCATAGTCGAGAAGGGTCCCACCTGGTCGGAAGGACCGTAAATCAGTTCCGGGCCGCTCCCCCCCATAGCCGAGGATTGATAGTTTGACCGGAGTTCTTCGGTCTCTCTGTACAGCAGTGAGATTTCAATGTCGGGATGCTCCGCTTCGTAACGGTCACACATCTCTCTGAGAGCTTTCCGGTTCTCATAGAGCATTTGATGCCAGATATGAATGCGGGTTTTCGCTTTACCAATTGTCGTGAAGGCAGCAATCAGCAGAAATAAAAAGGCAAGAATGCGAAGTCCCGGTTTCATCAAATCAGACGATGCTTCCCCTTTGAGGGTTTGCAGGGATATTTTCCGGTAATCGGGTATGGACTAAGGGAGTGTATAAGGACTGCTCTCATTGTATTTGACTTTGGCAAATTTTGAAGTATGGTAGTATTTGTCATGATAGTCTTTTACCATGCGCTGGGAAGTAAAGTCGGCCGCAGTCACGATAGAGGCTTTCATCATTTTTATCCAGGCCTCCCGATCCTCATAAAACAGCGGGATGACTTTCGTTTCAAGGAGTTCATAGAGTCGCGCGGCATCCTCCTTATCGGTAGAATCCCTGGCGTCACCGATGGCCCAGCCGTTGATACCGTCACGGCAGCCTTCTGCCCACCAGCCGTCTAGAATTGAGAGATTTACGACCCCATTCAGTGCTGCTTTCATCCCACTGGTGCCGGATGCTTCATTTGGCCGCAAAGGTGTGTTGAGCCAGATATCGGCTCCGCCGCAAAGCAGTTTGCCCAGCCACATATTGTAATTTGAGAGGTAAGAGATGAGGACCTTGTCGGTAAGTTCCCTGGATTTTTCTACAATCGATTTGATCACGGCCTGTCCCCGTTCATCATTGGGGTGTGCTTTGCCCGCAAAAATGATCTGGAGTTTTCCCTTTGCAATCTCTGTGAGTCTGTCCAGATCGTGAAAGATGAGGTTAGCTCTTTTATAAGCAGCGGCTCGTCGGGCGAAAACGATGGTCAATACGTCCGGATCAAAGCCAACCTGCTTATGGGCGTTGGCATATTCCAGCAGGCGGCGCTTGTTTTCCAGATGTGTCCGCCAAATGGCAAATGAGGGGATCGCGTTAGCCTCTTTCAGCATTCTGACAGGATCTTCCCGCCAACCGGGTAAATATTTTTCAAACAGATCCACGGTCGGGGGCATTACCCAGGTCAGATGGTGTACACCGTTGGTAATGTGGCCGATCTTTTTGGCCGAGTTGGGGAACATTTTGCGCACCACTTCCCCATTCAGCTTAGAGACACCGTTGGCTTTTCCTGAAAAATGCAGTGCAAGTTTTGTCATGTTCAATTTGGCATTCAGTACCGTTTTGGCCAGGTCGGTCGGGAGGAGGTCGCCCAATACGTCCCGGACCTGATCGGCGTCGAAGACATCATGTCCGGCAGGAACCGGAGTATGGATTGTAAACACAAAATGCTTTCGAATTCTTTCTACGCTCAGTCCGGTTTTGGCCTTAAGCGCCAGGGGTAAAAAGGCCGCGTGCCCTTCATTCATATGATAAGTCTCAATTTCAAGCTGGCCTATGTCCTCCAGAGCTCTTAGTAGTTCATAGCCCCCAAAACCCAGAACGGCCTCCTGCAGGATGCGGTGTTTATTATCGCCGTGATAGAGACGCCGAGTAATTTCACGGGCCATATCGCTGTTTTCCGGGATATCCGTGTCGAGAAAATATATGGGTACTTTATGACCTGAGTTACCCACATGGATGTAGCGCCAGACCGCAATTCTGATTAACTCACCGAGCAGCTCAATTTCAAGCAGCAGGGGTAATTTTTCCAGCAGAGAAGCCGGATTAAACCGGGGATATTCCGCAGTCTGGTTACCCTGGTCATCCAGCCGCTGTTTCATATACCCTTCTCTGTACAGCAGTGTGAAGCCTGCCAGCGGTATGCCCAGGTCAGCTGAAGATTTAATATGGTCCCCCGCCAGTATCCCGAGACCACCGGAATAGGAGGGAATGTTTGCCGAAAACCCAATTTCCAATGAAAAGTAGGCTATTTTAACTTTCTTTTCAAGTGTTGCCATTATTTCCTTCAGTTGTAATAATATTCAGATCAAAATTTAAATGGATGCCCTCCTGGGGTTCCAGATCCACAGGCCATACAGGAAGTACAACGGAGCTCTGATAAATCTTTTCGAACCCGCTTTCAGACATGGAGACGGTTTGGACCGGATAGCGCAGGATCTTTGTTTTGCCCTCAAATTTGAGCTGGCATTCGATCCCCTCCCACTCGGTAATGAGCGAAAATACGGTCGCAAGCACCATCCCGGTTGAATCAAGATAGGGATTTTTAAGGGGATTTCCATCCGCCTGATAGAAACGATCGGCTGTATGACCCCCTAACAGTGAAAAATTAAACTCAGGAGCATAAAAACATTTGAGCCTGTCGTCACTTAAATTACGCAGGTGGATCTTAAATTTGAGTCCAGCACCTTTCAAACGGATCATTTTTTTCACTTCGATAAACTGCGAATTCACATGCCCCGACCCGATCAGGACGATAGAATTACCATTCAGATTTGCTTCGTACTCCGTCGCCACTAAATCACCGCATTCCGTGTATCGGTTTTTTTGAAGCTGCTCCGGTTTGACCATGGATGAAAAGAAGTGGTCAATCAGCATCCAACGGGGATGTGTATCATAATACAAATAGTCTTCGAGATGTTCTTCTTTGGCGGTGATCCGATCATGGATGGAGCCGTTTCCCTTTTTATCAGGTTCCAGGGCAAATAATTTTTCATGGTAATTTTCTTCATGACGGGCAAACGTATTGACGATATTAAAGTTTTTTGCTCTGATATCAAGTTCGCGGATGGCTCCGCAGTGCGGAGTGAAAATAACCCGTAAGTCTCTGTTGGCCAGTATAACCTCTTTTGTCCCGTCCTTATCTATATCAACCTGCCTGGGTTTTGCAGTAGCCAGAAGATTCTCTGCTGCAATGATATTCTCGTAAATGGCATGACGCAAATGGGGTAAATACAGCCCTCCGAATATGCCGTGCCAATAACCGCAATTACATTGGCTGCGCCAGATCGCTTTGCGTGCTGATTCGTTTTCCTGACCATTCATGAGCGTAGAGACATAATTTGCCCGTTTCATCATCCAGTTGGATTCCTCATATTTGGTCAGGAAGTCCCGCCAGGTCCCACCCCGCAGAAAGGGTCGCAGGTCATCAAAAGTGCCCTCTTGTTTTAAAGAATTGACCATGTGGGAATACTTTTTGCCATGAACAAGGGGCAGGGTCCATTCACTCATTTCAAAATAGGACGAGGTGGGCAGATAGACTCTCCCCCGCGGTTTATTGGCGTTGAAATATTGTGAGAAGGTCAGAGTCTGCAGCCACTCCTTTGCCTCAGTGAGGTGCTTAAAAAACGAATTCAGCCAGTCATCTTCACCAAAACAATGTTCCCAGGTTCCGGGCCAGACTCCAAATTTCTCCCCGTCGTCAGCCATTACGCGGACAGAAGATCGATCCTTTGCATTTGCCTGCAAAAAAGCCAGAGTCTCATCCGGTTTTTCAAAAGGAATGGCGTACCGCAGTTTTTGAGAAATGGGAAAGACCCCTAAAACATAGCCCTGGTCTTCTGTAAGGTAATAACCGTCGAGTTCATCCAACTGTCCGTTCGAGGCAGAAAAATGCTGGTCATCAACGGCGATATATTTTATTCCGGCCCGGACGATGGGTTTGACAAGCCCGGGCTCCCAGACCCTCTCGGTAAGCCAGAGTCCTTCGGGCGTTTTGCCGAACCGCTCTTCGATATACGCATTCATCATTTCAATTTGACCCACTTTATCCCTGTCTGAAATGGCAATGAGGATGGGTTCGTAAAATCCCGATGAAAGAATTTCGCAGCGATCGTCAGCTACCAGCTTTCCGACCCTGTCAATATAATCTGAATGATTTTTCTCCAGCCATTCCAGGAGGGGCCCGCTAACATGCAGGCTGAAATTAATCTCCTGGTATTTTGAGATCAGGTCCAGAAACGGCAAATAGGATTTTTGATAGGCCTCTTCAAATACCGCGTCGAAATTGCCCACCGGCTGATGATTATGAATGCCAAAGATGAATTTCATTCTTTCAGGTCCTTTGACTGCGTTGGCAGCATTGTGTTGATCTGCCGTCCGGGTTGGTACGATATTAGGTCTATTTCCCGCATATCAGAAGGTAATCCGTAAAGTGAATTTGTGCATATCACCCAAATGTGTCATGAGCTCATAAGCATAGTCAAAATAAAATGTACCGCCGGTCTGGAGGGGATAATTAAGCCCGGCGCCGAGCGTAAATCGTTCTTCCCGGTCATCCATGAAGATGGACTTCGAGCCGCCGCGAAAGACCAGTTGATCACCAAAAAACCCGATTTGTGCACCGGCATTAATGTACTCGGAGTTATCGTTGGGGTGAAGAGCGTCTACTGCCCAGGTTACAGCGGCAATTTTGCTCACCATAAAATCTCCTGAGACACCCACCCTTAGCAGCAGGGGCAGATCAAAGTAGTCGGTATCGATCAAGCCGTTAATGCTCTGGTTGTCCCCTGCCATATTTCCGGCAACATCCACACGCACCAGCAGGTCCTTGCCGGTCATTTTCATTTTGGGGCCGAAATTCGATATGGAGGTGCCAAGGCGGAACCCATAAGGTGTGTCGAAAAGCGTCCCGATGTCAATGGCGATGCTGGAGGCCTTTTCGTTTGAGATATGCTCATTGATGTATTTGCCGTTAGCGCCGATCGAAAAGCGGTCCGTGAGCTGCATTCCATAAGAGACTCCCAGGGCATACTGACCGGCGCTGAAGGTTTCTCCGGTAAATTCATCAGAACCATAGGCCGTGACATCCATTTCGCTCATAGTTACGGCGGTTACATTCAGTCCGAAAGCCGCCCCATTCCGCAGGGGTTGTACATAGCCAAGATAGTTGAAAGAAATATCAGCCACCCATTTTGTATGATTCACCAGAAATTCAGAAGATTTAAACCGGGCAATCCCTGCCGGATTCCAATACATGGCTGAAGCATCATCTGCAATTGCCGTAAAAGCCCCGCCCATACTGATGGCCTTGGATCCCGCTCCTATGGAAAGGAATTTCGCGGCGGTCGTCCCGGTTTTCGTAACTGCCGGCATCTGTGTGACCATCAGCATTAAAATGAGCGTCAGTTTAAGTTTGTTTTTGAATATTTCCATCAATCCTTCCATACTGTACCTCTTATTTGACGATGGCAAATTTGCCAACATGTTCACCGACTCCCGGCGCTTCCACATGATAAATGTACACTCCGTAAGAAGCCGATAAATTGTCTTTTGTCAGGAGATCCCATGACTCGGAGCCATTGTCGATCGTCGTATGATGATCAATCTTTTTCACAAGTTCGCCATTAATCGTGAAAATACGGATTGTGCAGTCTGCAGGTAATTTCCTGAACTGAATCTCGCGGGGACCCCTGCCGTTGGCAAACGTATTCTGTTTTTCCCAGGGTACGGCGCCATAATATGGATTAGGCACGACATAGATCTCTTTCAGGTTCTGTCTGGCAGCATCTTCATCGATAGTAGAAGGCTGGGTCGTGAATTCGTAAATATCACTGCTGAGGAAGGGTTTTTCCACGAAGACATAAGCCGTATCCCCCGGCTGCGGGAAGCGAATGACATGCTGCAGATCTCCGGCAGGCGGATTAACCAGCCTGAAGGCCCAGCTGGGTGCGGGATTTCCGTCGGCATCGCTATGATCCATAAAAACGATGGCATCATAATCTGTTTCCGTATTGCCGAATATCCCATCCCCACCTGAAGGGGTGAAGTCACCGAATAAAAACGGTATATCTATCCAGTCCACAGCATCATCACCCGTCGAGCTGATCTGTTTCTGTACTTTGAAATTGACCGCCTCATTCTCATAAAAGCGGGACGCGCAAAAAATCGCCGAACCTCCGGGTCCGCAGGGATCCGAAAAGATAGGATTCGCGCAGAAACAATCTGACTCAAAATCAGCATTCTCAGAGAAGATGACCCGATAATCAGCCGGCAGGGGTGTGCCTATCACATAAGGTATATCCAGATCGTATTTCCGGAGGTCGAAAGGCACCAGGCTGTCATTGGACCAGTAGGAACGATCTTCGTTGAAGTAGAGGGCCTCGACGTTTGTGAATTTCAGGCGGAAGCCGTCAATCACCTCAAAATCATCATCCTGCGGCAGGGGGTTGGCATAGACGGAATCCCTCAGCGTGATCGTGATCGGCTGTCCCTGGTCGTAGATCACGGAATCCGTGTCGAAGTAGTCCCATTCCGGCTCTACCAAGGTATCACCGGTGGTCAGATCCGTAAGAAACCAGTATTTTGTCGTGAGGGTGTCATAGCCCACTGAGCCCTGATGATTTTCAAAGATCGTATCCGTAAAGGAGATTTGATAACGGTGGTAGGGTTGGATTTCCATCGGATCAATGATGGAATAATAAACACCACCACTGGAAGTACCCTGGACATGTTCAATTTCAATCCCTGAATCCGCCTCGATATATCCGGCTGCAGGAGGGGTCGGCACGACTTCCACAACATTGGGACCCAGTTCCAGTGTACCATTGATGGAGTTCACCCGGAGACGCATGGGGGAATCGCTCGGGATGATCTCATTGGAAAGATCCCCGCCGAAATCATAGGCCACAACAGCATAATAGTAGGTCTGGCCGTTTACAACATTTTCATCCACATAAGAGTGCTGTAAGCCGGTATCACTACCCAACTGAAACTGGACGCCGTTCAGGGCAACTTCATGAAAGCCGGTAATACCGTCGACAAGATCCCACTGGGCATCGACACCACCCTGAGAGTAGGGTGCAAAAAAAGTTGGATTACCTTCGCCATCTGTAATCTTGAGAGCATCCTTAAATTCGAAATCAGTAGCCCGGTAGATCTTGTAGCCCTCAAAGTCCCGGAACACGGCACCATCGGTGATCTTCTTCATATAATTATCTTCAGAGTTCTCCGAAACGGTGTCCCAGTAAAGCGTGATCTTGCCATCTCCCGGCACGGCTGTCACATGAGGAGGCACGGGCGATTTGGCGAATTGATAGTCGAAGTCATACGTCGTCTGTGCCACGGCTTTATTCCGAATTGCATCTGCCTGGTCATTTCCCAGGCATACCGCCATGGCGATTCTTTCCGTCTGGCCGGCTTTCAGAGGGAAAAAGCCCGATGTGACAAAAAGGTCATAATCTCCCGGCGGCTGGCCACCCGGCGGCGGCTGCCAGAAATATCCCGGTGTCATGTAGAAATTCCAAAGAGACTGGTCACTGCCGGTAGGAATTGAGCCCGCGGGGTCATAACCCACGGCAGTCAGACCCATCTGGTCAGATTCGGAGACATCCGTTTTATCGATGTCAGGTTCCCCCTGGAAACCGGTTCCCGAGCCGGAAGTGGGCTTCAGATCGCCGGTCCCGTCGCTTGGCCCGCCGGATCCGTCGCCAAAGAGTCCGACGTCATCCTCAGTGGTCCAGTCGCCGTCATTATCAATGAAATCATCCCTGGATTCATCAATCATCTCATCAATGCCTTCATCAATGCCCTCATCAACTGCTCCATCCAGGTCATTATCAATTCCATCCGCATAAGGTTTCCCAAGATCATTTTCTTCCAGCTGGTAGAGAATGATATCTGTGCCGGGTACTTTATAGCGCAGATAGGGGTCCGTTGCTGCTTCATCAATCATAGCCTGAGTCACTACCGGCCCGCCTACATCAGCCCCGGTGCCGAAGGGATATTCCAAAGCATAGGGCGCCTCTGGGTCGGCATTATTGTCAATATTGTCCGCAAAAGCCAGTCCGAGATCCTCCTCACCAACCATGATGAGGTGAATGGTGCTGTCCTGAAATTCGTCACTTTCAGGCACCGGCGGCCAGCGAAACCAATGGAACAGAACGCCGTCGAGATTTATAAAATCGCTTTCAGCATCTGCAATGATCTGCTCGGTAATGACAGCACAGCCCGGGTCAGAGGCTTCCGGACTGGAACCATCGTTATCAATCTTGTCGGCAAAAGAGACCCCCAGTTGATTGCCAAAGGGTATATGCGTCAGATTTTCGTCGATCAGTCCGTTCCGGTTGTCATCAATGCTGTTTGCAAGATCTTCTTCACCGGGATCAGCCACAATATAATCCAAGTCACCGGGACAGATGAGATCTTCCCCGCAGGCCAGTTCACGGCTGACAAAGGGGCCGCCTTCTTCCCCATCCCCGTCATTGTCGATACGGTCAACATTATTACCGGGCGTTTCGATAAAGGAGGTGGCTGCCACACCGGTGGGCTCGCCATTAAAAGCACTGTTGCCGGTACAATCTCCCGGTATGCAATTGTCCATAGACCAGGCCACATCACTCATCAGGTCAAAATCTGGCGTATCATCCATGGTGTCACCATCTCCCCCCACCATATCAGCCAGCCAGAGCGAAAAAGAGACTTTATCGATATCCTTTGTGCCGTCATTTTTGATATCGTGGAGGATAAAAACCACGTCCTCTATGAGGATCTGTTTCCATTCCATGACACGGACACCGGTGAGAAAGCCTGCACCCTGACGGGAATAGTCGGTAGTATCCGGGATATAGGTATATCCGTCCCGAAAATTCCGGTCATCGGAAACCTTGTAATATATTTCCTGTTCGGCGCTGAATTGATTCTTCCCGAAATAGCCATTCCACGACCCTGGCCAACCGGGATCACTGGAATCTTCCATTTTATCAGGCCAGGTTTCAGGCCAACTCTCCAGATCGTCACTGATGGCAATTTTGTCGGAATTCGGGTTCAAATAGCCCGGTACGGGCTCCCAAGATTTGGAACTTCCGCTCTGGTCTTCCCTGAAAGTGATCGTGACCAAGGGTTTGTAAACGCCCTCTTCCATCAGGACTTCGCCGCCGACACTCAGGGCCGTCATAGCCACATACATGCGCCCCGAATTCACAGGCCACTCGTAGGGAATTTCGCCTACATTGGCACCGGTTCTGCCGGTGATACCAAAGTTGAATACCGAGGTTCGGACTTTATTGACATCCTCATTTGTGGTTCGCCTGTAGTTGGGATCCCCCCGCTCGTCCGATGGCACATGATCGCCGGCCTCGTGCTGTGCAAAAACCAGGGCCAGCATCGTAAAAATTGTTGCAGTTGCTTTCTTCATTGTCTTTCCTACCATGATAATTCCAATCCGATTTGTATCTCACGCGGCGGTGAATACCACTCGGGATGGTTAAAATAATCTTCAATTGTATTGGGTCTTAAGGGTTGGGGGGCTGCGGCCTCCAGGGATAGAGCAGAGGCTTCTTCAATAGTCCGATTTGCCCTGCCGGTATCGGTCCAGATATTAATTTCATTTCGCTTGTCGAAGAGGTTTCGAATGTTCAAATAAACCCGGCCGTTGGCAAAATTACCCATCCTGACCTGCTGGATCAGTTTGAGATCGAAATTCAGAGTGGGTTGTTTTCGTCGGCTGTTGTTCGGCAGATCATTGACAATATTTTGTCCGGAGTTGGAATAGGTGACAATAGTCGGTGTATAGGGATAACCGCTGCCAAACTGCATCAGGAGATCGGCGGCGAATCCACCCCGGCTGTAATATAGTTCACCGTTTAGCGTATGTCGCTGGTCCCAGTCCAGCGGCAGGATGAACCTGGTAGGTTCGGGAACCCCCTCTCCCCCGGTTAGCGAAGCATATTCCTGACCGGGATCGGAATTCGATCCTTCGGCCACCTGGAAGGTGTAATCCAAATGCCAGCTGTAGTGGTTGCTGAACCGCCTGTCAACTGCGGCAATGATCCCCCGCACATTGGAGTAGTCTTTATTCACATAGGTGTAATAGGTCTGACCGCTGATCCCTAAATCGATGGGGACTCCCGTTGAGACCCAGTCCCGTACATCGCGGTAATACCCGGTTACCTCCACTTTAAGGGAACTGGTGAGCTCCTGCTGCAGACCCAGCTCATAGCTCTGGGTCCGCTGAGGTTTCAATTCCGGATTTCCGAAAATTCCTGAAATGGAGGCTGTTTCATTGATAACATAGCCCGGATTTTTATAGAGCAGTTCAAATTGTGGGATCTGGAAAAAGTACCCATAACTGAAATGGATGACACCCGTCTCTGAAATAGGATAAGCTATGCCCAGCCGGGGACTGATCTGCGACGTCGTTTTCGTCTTGCGCCACCACCCTTTCTTCTTTTTCAATGATTCTTTGTCCGGGTAATCCCCGAAATCTCCATACATGTACCAGGTTGTATCCAGCCCGTCAATGCTGGTGACAAAATGGGAAGTATCCCCCCAGGCAATGTTCAATAAATCGTCAAGGCGGCCCTCTACCAGGAGTGAATCCAGGCGGGGGTCCATGGGATTATAAAAAAACGGATCATGAATATTTACAGGCATGAAACTGTTGGGATCAAAATAGTCGTACCGAACTCCCAGGTTAACGATCATATCCCCATATTCGATTTTGTCCTGTATATAGGTCGAAAATTCCCGGGGCTCATTGACATAGTAATGACCGAAGAGGACGAAAGGCCCTGCAAAATGGAGCTTGGCTACCCAGGAGGGGACATTCCCGGTAAGGGGATCGAGTCCGCTCTGCACCAGCAGATTGGAGACATCAACAAGTTCAGGGACCAGAGGGTCGTAGATCTGATCGTTGGTCAGGTCAATGGGGGTTGCGTCTTCCATTTTGAGTTTGTGCTGCTGGAGATCCAGCCCGAATTTAACCTGATTGTATTTATTGACCTGGCTGGTGAGGTCGACTTTGAACTGGATGGTATTTGTTTCCCTTCTGAAGTGGTTACCATCCACACCCCAGCGGCCGAAGGAGTAATTAGGATTGTAACGGGCATAGTTATCACCATATTCGGCTCGGATATAGTTGGGGACTTCTTCGTCGGAATGTGCCCAGAAGAGACTGTCGGGAGTAATATAGCGCGGATCATAGGGGTCCTCGTAAAGATAGGATTTAAAGACTTTCTTAAACTGTGAAAGATTGACTTCTATGAAAGTTCTGGAGGAGAAGGAATGAGAGAGATTTAACCCTTTAAAATCACCGATATCATAATCGGTTTTCCGTCCGTCCTGGGCCATTTGTCGGGCATGGTCATAATCCTGTTTGCGTTGGAAAGAATAGATAAAATTAAATTTTAATTTTGTCTTGGGCGTGAACTTAAAAGTGATTTTATTCTGTGTTGACCACTTCTCCAGCCAGTTCATGCCTTTATAATAGGGGTCTTTCAGAGGTTCTGCAGGGTCCCACTGTCCGTTACCCACGTCGGTAAAGGGTTCGCCCCGGTCATAGACGCCATTTCCGTTTTGATCTTCAAAGCTTTCGCCCTCGTCCCAGATACTGTTTCCCCGATCGGCAAAAGTTTCTCCGGCATCCCAGACGGGTTTCGGTATGCTTTCGTCCCAGACAAATTTTTCACCGCTGTCCCATTCACGATTGCCGACGATATCAGTGAAAGGCTCGCCCTGATCCCAGGTTCCGTTACCGTTTTCGTCTTCATAGGGGTCTCCTTCATCCCATCTTCCATTTCCCCGATCGAGAAACTGACCATTGATCACCCATTTCTGGTTCTGTTCATCAAAGTAATTTTCTGATAAATCCCGGAATCGGTTGCCATTTTTATCCGTAAACAAAGTGTCGCCGTACATTGTGAAGGTGTTAAGACCGTTCAGCCAGCCATCGGATCTGAAATAACGCCCGGAACTGTAGAAGGTAATTTTATTTTTCCAGAGTGGTCCCGAGAGACTGCCTTCGAAATCGATGTCATTAACAGGATCATAGGAATTTAAATCCCGGTAGATGGGGTCGAAGGAAAAGTGGTCCCCCGAGTAATAGCTTAAGCCGCCATCAAAACGATTCCCCCCATCCTTGGTAACCATATTGATAATTCCGGACATGGCCTTTCCATATTCGGCATTGAAGGTACCGCTGATGACTTGCAGTTCCTGAATATTATTATTTTCGATATTGACCGAGAGTCCGCCGTTGAATACATCGGTCATCGAAACACCGTCAACCATGTAAACCACCTCGCTGGTACGTCCGCCCCGGATGTGAATTCCGCCACCTGCATCCTGGGTTACCCCCCCCTGAAGTTTGATAACATCCCCCACGTCCGTTATGGGCATGACGTCAAGTTGTTTTGAAGAAATACGCGACTCCGAATTTGTCACATCGAATTGAATTACTTTTGCAGCTGCATTTACAGTCACTTCCGCACCTTCAAGTGCCTGGACATTTAATTTGAAGTTCTGGTGTGTGGTTTTATCAATGTTGATGATCACATCCGTTATCGTTGCTACCTGATAACCGATCATCATCGCCCTGATACGGTAAGAACCCGGAGCGAGATTTAATAAAAGATATTCGCCCACAGCATCTGTGGCGGTACCGATATCAGTATCTTCGACCATAATGTTACAGCCCACCAGCGGTTCGCCGGTCCTGGCATCTGTGACCTTTCCGACCAGTTTCCCGGTTGTTCCCCCAATAGCCAGGTTTAGGATTGTGATCCCCACAACCAGCTTAATAATTCTCATAATTCCCATATTTAAAGTTCCAACTTTTTATGGCTGTCCGGTTCTCTCACCAGACAGTCTGATTCTACATTATGAAAGATGATAGTAATTCCTTATTGACCTCAATTGTCGTGCGGTCCTTTAAATTGTTAATGAAATCGATGTATAATTGTCTTTTGACCACTTCGCTTGCCGTGTCTCCCTGCGCCGCCTGGATCCGTGACACGAGCAGAGTCAGAATCCGTCGTGTTCTGCGCTCCTGCAGAGCAGTTTCAAATTCGGGTGTTTTTAACCACCCTGATGCTTCAATCCGGTTGAATATTTCTTCCCGAACCGATAACCCAAGGAGCATCTCCCTGAGATCATCTGTGGAAGTAACCTGGCGGCGTTGATTGTCCCGGGTAAGACGCAGCTTTTCCGTCAGCTGAGCAAAATCCCAATCAAAATATCTTGTTTTCAGCCGGATGTTTCGGAGACCCTTATTCCGAAAAATCGATATATTCTCCTGCGTAAAAATGGAGTCCAGGTTTTCATAAAGTAACCGCAGGTCCGCATCACTGATCTTCAGGTCCATGCTGCCGGCTATTTTATCGGTATATTCCTGCACCCTTTTTTTTAATTGCCGGTTTTTAACTTTCAGGGCAAAATCCGCCTTGTGCAGTTGATAATCCTGTTCGGTAATGAACGGCTCATAATCCCGGTCGATCACCTGCAAAATGCTGTAGCCCCAGGCGGTCTTAACGGGATCGGAGATCTGTCCGTCTTCCAGGGCATAAGCTGCATCCTCAAACGCCGGGTCCATTTCATCGTACGTGAAGTAACCAAGATCACCGCCCGAATTCGCCAGGGTCGAATCCTGAAAAGTCTCTCTGGCCAGTGTTTCAAACGTGGCACCTTTTTCCAGACGATTTTTCAGTGCCCAGGCTTCTTCGATGGAACGGGCATAGAGATGTCTGGCATGAATTTTTATTTTCGATCTGCGGAAAGCCTCCCGAATGTCGGCATCGGACACTTCAAAAGGGTCGGCCAGTTCCTTTTGATAGAATTGATTCAGGATCAGTTGGCCTGTTGCCGCAGTGACGGATGCTTTGATCTCCGGCAGCTCCGAAAATCCGGAAGTGTCCACGTAGGTCGTAAGGATCATTTTCTCGATCTCATTTTTCACAAAAGCATTCCGGCTCATGAGGTTATCCTCAACGTGTGTAAAAGTCAGAAAATTACTGTAATCGCTCTTAAAGCTTTCGAGATCCAGCGTCTGGTCCCCGGCCCGGGCCAGATAAGACTGGTGCTGGTCAGGTGTACCGGTACACCCTAAAATGAAGATGAGGATTATCCCGACGACCTGGACTTTACTGCCGTACATAAATAAAAAATCCTTTGGCCGGGATGATGGAGTCAGTTTCGCTTACGGCCGGGTTTGCAATGATACGCTGCCAGTGCCACATTTCATTACCGCTTTTCTTCAGCAGCTGTGAAATCTCAAAATATTCG
>JAADGM010000003.1 GCA_013152375.1 FCB group bacterium
TGATAAAGTCTGGACTGTTGTGGATGGTGTATCCAAGGCAACACCCCTGGCGGCGGCCGCTGCTTCACCCGCCGCATCGGGGATTACCACCGCTGCGAATTCGGGTATTCCTTTCCTTGATTTCTTTTTTCAATCGCTGGGGTTCCTCAAAGAAATTACCGCCCTGTTCCCGGATGGAGTACGGCAGCTTGTGACGGCCGGGTACTCGTGGTCTAATCTGTTTTTAGGGTTCGTGCCCGGATCTATAGGTGAGACTTCCACCCTGGCAATTTTAATTGGGGCCCTGCTGCTGCTGGTGACAAAAATTGCCAACTGGCGCGTCATGGCCGGCGGCCTGGTCGGAATGGTCATCATGTCTTTGATCCTGAATATCGTTTCCTTCAGCAGCACCAATCCCATGCTGTCGGTGACCCCCCAGTATCATCTGGTCCTGGGTGGATATGCTTTCGGTCTGGTCTTCATGGCCACAGACCCGGTGTCCAGCGCTCAGACGGACCGGGGGCGCTGGCTCTATGGTATATTTATCGGGGTTTTGGTAGTGTTAATCCGCTGTGTAAACCCGGCCTTCCCCGAGGGCATGATGCTGGCCATCCTGTTGGCGAATGCTTTTGCTCCGCTCATCGATTACAGCGTACTTCAGCGCCATATCAAGAGGAGGCAAAAAAGATATGTACAGTAACGCCTACACCTACAAATTTATTACGATCCTCACGGGAATCGCAGCACTTCTGCTGTCAATGGCGGCTACCGGGCTTCGGGACCGCCAGGAATTCAATAAAAAAATCGAGCGGGAGAAAAATGTGCTGATCTCGGTGGGGATCTATGAGCAGGGGCTCAGCTCTGCCGATGTCGAAAAACGCTACCGGGAGAATATCCACAGTGAATATGTTACCGAAGAGGGAGCCCTGACCAGCGATCCCCAGCCCCTGCAGATTTTCGTCTATGGCCCTGAGGATTCCCCCAAAGGCTATGTTATTCCCGTTTCAGGAAAAGGACTCTGGTCAACAATCCACGGTTTTTTAGCGCTGCAGCCGGATTTGAACACCGTGGCCGGCATCACTTTCTACGAGCATGGAGAAACACCCGGTCTGGGAGGTGAGATCGAAAAAGACTGGTTTACGTCTCAATTCAAGGGAAAGAAGATCTACGACCAATCGGGCCGGCTTGTTTCGATCCACATTGCAAAAGGAAAGGCGCTTCAGCCGGATGACCATACCGTTGACGGGATCAGCGGAGCCACTCTCACCGGAAATGGCGTCAATAAATTCTTAAAATCAAATCTGTCAGATTATGAAAATTTTTTCAAATCAAACCGATGATCTCAAATTGCCTGTGATGAGATCAGAGAAAGAGGAAAATTATGTCGGGTAAAAACATGCAAGTTTTCACGGATCCGCTCAATAAGGACAATCCGATCACAAAACAGATCCTGGGGATCTGCTCCGCGCTGGCCGTTACAGTAAAGATGGATACGGCGGTGGTCATGGCCCTGTCTCTGACATTTGTGGTGACCTTTTCAAATATCATCATTTCCATGATCAGAAACCTGATCCCGCCTCGTGTGAGGATCATCGTTTTCCTGACCATCATCGCTTCCCTGGTGATACTGGCTGACCAGATCCTGAAGGCCTATTTATTCAACATCAGCAAGCAGCTCTCGGTATTCGTGGGTCTGATCATCACCAACTGTATCGTCATGGGGCGGGCGGAGGCCTTTGCCAGTAAAAACGGGGTCAAAGCCTCGGCACTGGATGGTCTCGGCAACGGCTTCGGTTACGGGATCATTCTCATCATTGTTTCGGCGATCAGAGAACTCCTGGGCAGCGGAACCATGATGGGTCTGCATATCATACCCTCGTCATTTTACAGCAGTGGGTACGAAAATATGGGACTGATGCTCCTGGCCCCCGGAGCGTTCATCGTTCTCGGTCTGCTAATCTGGGCCCAGCGGACCGTCATCGGATACACGGAGGATTAAGATGGACGTACTATCACACTATCTCGGACTTGCCACTCAATCGATCTTCATCCAGAATATTCTGCTGTCGTCCTTTCTTGGGATGTGTTCCTTTCTGGCCATCTCAAAAAAAGTCGATACTTCTTTCGGATTGGGACTTGCAGTCGTATTTGTCAATGGGATTACCGTCCCTACAAACTGGCTGATTCAAAAATATCTGCTGGATCCCGGCGCCCTGGCCTGGACGGGTATCGAAGGGTTGAAACATGCGGATATGAGCTTTCTCACATTCATCACTTTCATCGCCACAATTGCCGCCATGGTTCAGCTCGTGGAGATGGCCCTTGATAAATTCAGTCCGAAGCTTTATCAGGCCCTGGGGATTTTCCTGCCGCTGATAGCCGTGAACTGCGCCATCCTGGGATCTTCACTTTTCATGGTGGAGCGGTCATATAATTTCCCAGAATCCATTGTTTACGGGCTCAGTGCAGGATTCGGATTCTTCCTGGCCATCATCACCATGGCAGCCATACGCTATAAACTCAGATACAATAATGTTCCCGGTGGGCTTCGCGGTCTGGGCATCGCCATGATCCTCACCGGACTGATCTCAATGGCCTATATGTCATTTTCCGGAATAAATCTTTAAAGGAACCCCATGATCGTTACAATAGCCAGCGCGCTTGTTTTTATTGCCATCATCCTCATCCTGGTCAGCATTCTGAATCTGGCCGAGAAGAAACTGCTGCCGCAGGGTAAGGTGAAGATCCTCATCAATGAGGACGAGGAAAAGTCCCCGACGGTGAAGCCCGGAGGCACCCTTTTAAATACACTAACGAGTCAGAATATCTACATCCCTTCGGCCTGCGGCGGCGGCGGTACCTGCGGGCTCTGCAAAGTCCAGGTGGAAGCCGGAGGAGGACAGATCCTCCCAACGGAGCTAAGTCATATTTCACGGTCAGAAGCCAAAGACCACTGGCGTCTGGCCTGCCAGACCAAGGTGAGAGAAGACATGAAGATCCATGTGCCGGAGGAGATCTTCAATATTCAGAAATGGGAGTGTACCGTGCGCTCAAACCGCAGTGTGGCCACTTTTATCAAAGAACTGATCCTCGAACTGCCTCCCGGAGAGAATCTGAATTTCCGGGCCGGCGGTTACATCCAGATCGATATTCCGGAATATGATATTGACTTCCATACCATCGAGATTGATAAGGAATACCATGCGGACTGGGACAAATATAATATCTGGGACCTGCACTGCAGGAATACCGAGCCGGTGGTGAGAGCCTATTCCATGGCGAATCATCCTGCTGAGGGCAATATCGTCATGCTGAATGTGAGGATTGCAACTCCTCCGCCAAAACTGTGGACCGAAGTCCCGCCGGGAATTTCCTCCACCTATATCTTTAATCTGAAACCCGGTGATAAAGTCACAATATCAGGACCCTACGGTGAATTCTTCACCAAAGACACTGATAAAGAGATGATCTTCATTGGCGGCGGTGCCGGTATGGCACCCATGCGCTCACATCTGTTCAATCTTTTTAAAACTCTGAAAACACAGCGCAAAGTTTCTTTCTGGTACGGCGCCAGATCCCTGAGAGAGATGTTTTATGATGACGAATTCAAACAGATTGAAAAAGATTTTCCAAATTTCAGCTATCATGTTGCCCTCTCCGAGCCGCTGAAGGAAGATAATTGGACCGGTCCCGTTGGGTTCATCCACCAGGTGCTTTACGATAATTATCTGAAAGACCATGAAGACCCCACCGAAGTCGAGTATTATATGTGCGGCCCCCCGATGATGGTCGATGCCGTGGATAACATGCTCTACAACCTGGGGGTGGAACCGGATATGATCATGTACGATAAATTTTGAGGTTCTGCAGGCCCGGGATGAAAAATAAACTGAAAGTTCGGTTATTGATTCCGGGCTTTCTTTTTTTAATTCTGTCCGTATGTTCCTATAAAAAACCTCAAATTCAGTTTTACGGCCAGACCATGGGGACGACTTATTCCATTAAAATTGCCGGAGTGAGTCTGACTGAAAATGAGCGGTCCCGGCTCTATGAAGAGCTCGATTCACTGATCCAGGGCGTCAACGAGCGGATGTCAACCTATCTCGACAGCAGCGAACTTTCCCTGGTGAATGCCGATCACACAACCGACCCCATCCCGCTGTCGCCGGAACTGTACCGGGTAATCAAGCGGGGTCAGGAGGTCTCCGGCATGACGGGCGGCGCATTCGATATCACGGTTCAGCCCCTGGTGCGGTTATGGGGATTTGGGAATACAGGCCGCAGGTGGACTCCTCCGAATGATTACGAGATCAAAGCGTTACTCGATGAAGTTGGTTACAAGAATCTGACTCTCACTGGAAATGCCCTCGTGAAAAAAAATCCGAATGCTGAGATCGATTTGAGCGCCATTGCCAAAGGCTATGCCGTCGATTCCGCCGCGGAGTTTCTCATTGCCGAGGGTTATGAAAATTTCATGGTAGAGATCGGCGGAGAGGTGAGCTGCGGTGGGGTCAATGCGCAGGGTGACCCCTGGCAGATCGGCATTCAGTATCCTGATGATGCGGTGGAAGATGCCATGAAGCTCATTGGTAAAGTGAGCCTCCGTGAAAAGGCGATGGCCACATCCGGCAATTACCGGAATTATTTTGATTATAACGGGGAAAGATTTTCCCACACCATCGATCCGAAAACGGGCTATCCGGTTACCAATAAAGTGGTCAGTTCTACCGTGATTGCCCGGAATTGTATGGATGCAGACGCTTATGCGACATCACTCATGGTCCTCGGGCCCGAAGCTGGCCTCAAGTGGATCAATTCCCTCGATGGGACAGAGTGTTTTATGGTGGAGATGGATATCGGCGGGAACCTTACGCAGATGATGAGTTCAGGGTTTCAGCGCTATTTTACAAAAAATGAGAATTAAAATCACCTTCCCAAATCTGGTGCGAACAGCACAATGCCATCGGCATGAATTGTGCTAATATTGCCGGTACGATTTACAGCTTTGTTTGGCTTCGGTCGTGCAGGCGCAATCCTCTCCAGTAGTGCTGCAGGTCCCCTGGATCTGCTTTTTTGAGACCAGAGCGCTCAAACTTAAGCCAATTATAGCTATAAAAATTAACGTGAAAGTTGCTAAAATAGTCGCCATGATTTACCTCAAAGTTATCGTGAATAGCTGAATACGAAACAAGTGAAAGAAGGTTCCTGTAAAATATGAAACAGAAAGTCTCCATATTACTCATCTGCAGTTTGATAATCCCCATGTCCGCCATGCTCTTTGGCACAGAGCAGCATACCAGTCAGAATCCAACTGTCGTTGCTCAGAGCCCGGAGGCTGGCAGTTCCCATCAGACTGATCCGTCGGAAGGTGCGCACGGGGAAGGGGAACATGAAGCACCCCATCTGGACGGCTCATCCGTCAATTTATTGTGGATTATCCCTTTCCTGGGAATTCTATTATCCATTGCAATCCTGCCGCTGGCGGTTCCCCAGATCTGGCATCATCATTACGGCAAAATATCGGCTTTCTGGGGCGTGCTCTTCCTGGGACTCTTTGCAGCTTTTTACGGGATCAATATGGCCGGTTTTTACCTCACGGAAGTCTATTTAAGCGAATTCATTCCCTTCATCGTGCTGCTGCTGTCGCTCTTTACCGTCGCCGGCGGGGTCCGTCTGACGGGTTCTCTCCGGGGCAGTCCCATGGTCAATACCACAATTCTGATTATCGGCACCATTCTGGCATCGTGGATGGGAACCACGGGGGCGGCCATGCTGCTGATTCGGCCCCTGATCCGGGCAAACGCCTGGCGCAAAAAGAAAATCCATGTGATCGTGTTTTTCATCTTTCTCGTTGCCAATATCGGAGGTTCGCTCACGCCGCTGGGCGATCCGCCGCTGTTTCTCGGGTTTCTCAAAGGCGTCAGCTTTTTCTGGACCACCAAACATATGTTCATTCCCATGGTGTTTACCGCCAGTATCCTGCTGGTTCTGTTTTTCTTCATTGACAGCTGGCTGTATAAAAAGGAGGGCACTCCGCCGGATGAGGGCACCAAAACGCCCCTGGGGCTGGAGGGCAAGAGCAACCTGCTGCTGCTGCCTCTCATCGTCGGTGCCGTGATCCTCAGCGGGATTTGGCATCCCGATGTCAACAACCCTGCGGACTGGGCCATCTCTGCCTGGGGAACCTGCATGATGACCAAAGGGGTACTGGCCCAGGTAATCCTGCTGCTCCTCATCGCCTGGATTTCGTGGAAAATAACCCCGCTGGCCGTGCGGGAACGGAACGGCTTCACCTGGGAACCAATCCTGGAAGTGGCCAAGCTGTTTGCCACGATCTTCATTACCATGGTTCCGCCCATCGCCATTCTGAGAGCCGGGACGGACGGCGCTCTCAAGTTCGTCATCGATCTTGTGAAAAATCCCCAGACCGGGGAGTTTGTAAACAGCATGTTTTTCTGGGCCACGGGGTCGCTTTCCAGTTTCCTGGATAACGCCCCCACCTATGTGGTCTTTTTTAACACTGCCGGCGGAGATGCCGCCCAACTCATGACCACCATGTCTTCTACCCTGCTGGCGGTTTCGGCCGGTGCGGTTTTTATGGGCGCCAATACCTACATCGGTAATGCACCCAATTTCATGGTAAAATCAATCGCCGAAGAAAATAAGATCAAAATGCCCAGCTTTTTCGGCTACATGGCCTGGTCGGTGGGGATCCTGATTCCCATATTCATTCTTGACAGTATTATCTTTTTTTAAGGGGAGACGAAATGATCAAACATATCCTATGTCCGGTAGCACTTGAGAGTGAGATGCATATCGCCCTGAAACGGTCGGTGATCTGGGCGCACCAGTTGAAGGCACGGATTACGCTGCTAAACGTCCATCCTGAATTCATGAGCCGGGAGGAGATGGAAATGCTCCGGGTCAAAATGATGGAACAGTTCAGAGAAACTTCGCTGGCCGCCAAGCAGAAAATGAAAGAGCTCGTGGAAAAATTCGGCGCCGGGGATCTGCAGGTGGATTATCTGCTGCGGGAAGGTAAACCCGGTGACGTCATTCCCGAAGTGGCCGAAGAGATTGGGGCCGACCTCATCGTCATGTACACCAAGGGGCGGGATACCCTGAAAGAATTCATTACGGGGACCATCTCACAGCAGGTCATCAACCAGGCTCCCTGTCCGGTTCTGGTGATACCCCACCACGAAAAATAGCACACCGGACAGACGGTCCATTCAAGTATACCGGCGGGGGGATTTCTCCGGCGTAACCGGCTCCTTTAGTTCATTGAGATTCCGGCATCCAGAATGACCACACCCCTGTTTTCCCGGGCGACCACATCCGAAGATCTGCAAACAGGGGGATGAGAATA
>JAADGM010000090.1 GCA_013152375.1 FCB group bacterium
ATAAAATTATTAGTGGGGCTGCTTCATCCAACTTCTGGAAAGGTGATCATTGACGGCTTCACTCCGTGGGAAAGGAAAAATGATTTCTTAAGAAATATCTCTATCGTCATGGGACAGAAAAATCAGTTGTGGTGGGACATCCCTGCTTCAGAATCCTTTTTACTGAACCAGAAAATTTACGGCATTGAAGATAAGCAATACCGCGAGACTTTGAATGAATTAGTGGATTTGCTGGATATTTCCTCAAAATTGAATACTCAGGTCAGGCGCCTGTCTTTAGGAGAGCGCATGAAAATGGAAATAATTGCGGCCCTTTTGCACCGCCCGAAAATTGTATTACTTGACGAACCCACCATAGGACTGGACGTTGTATCACAATCTAAGATCCGGGATTTTGTAAAATTCTATAATGAAAAACGAGGCACAACCATCCTGCTGACCAGTCATTATATGACGGATATCCAGGCTCTGTGTAAAAGGGTATTTGTTATTCACAAAGGCCGTGCGCTTTATGACGGTAATTTTGACATTTTAGTCAACCGGGTAAATCCGCGGAAAAAATTAACTTTTGAATTTCCTGACCGCCCTTCGGCTGACACCATCCGGATGCTGCAAAAAAACTTTACCCTGTCAATTGAAGATCAATTCCTCACCGCTCAGCTTCCGGACGGGGAACTTAATGACCTGTTGGTCCAGCTCTTTGAAATCGGCAAACCGAAGTCCTTCTCATTAGAGGAGCTACCTGTTGAAGAAACCATGAAAGCATTTTTTGCGGATCCGGAAAAATTTGTCTGACGGAATTTTGAAAATACTGTTGTACGAAATATTTCATGACCGTTCTGAGTAAATTACGGCTGGCTGACCGGAAGGATCTCACAAGTGCATTCTGCAGGAATTGCGACTGACATGATCAAAAGATTTTTAGCGAAATACACCGCCGTCATCCGCCTGACCTGGATACAGGCTCTCGAGTATAAAGCGAATTCCCTCGTTGGCACTTTCGCCATTGTCTCCGGGGTTTTCATTGAGTATCTGCTCTGGAAACGAATTTTTCTTACGCGGGGGATCAGCGAGATTAATGGTTTTACATTTGAAGATTTAATGGTATACATTTTCCTTAGTCTCGTTGTGGGACAGCTGAAATCCTCGTGGGTAACTTCTCTCGAAATGATTACTGCAATTCGGGAGGGAGAATTAAATAAATACCTGATCCGCCCTATCTCTTTTTTCACCTATCATTTCATGCTGTTCATTGGGTATAACTCACTGTTTTATCTCGTATATTTCTTTATGATTGCCGGTATGGTCATCTTTTTCCCAGCCTGGGCATTTCCTTCCTTTCTGAATATAATTGGTTTTCTGGGTACCTTGATCATCTCTATTTATCTCTCCTACACGGTTTATTTTGTAATGGTCTGTTTTGCCTTTTGGTTTGGGGAAGTAAGGGCTCTCATAATCGCCTACAATCTGGCAAATATGGTGCTTTCTGGTCAGATGGTTCCCTTACGTTTTTTTCCGGAATCCGTGTTAAAAGTCCTGCAGTACACGCCTCTGCCCTATCTCGTTGACCTGCCGGTGAGTATTGCCACGGGGAATTTACCCATCGATCAGTGGGGAACCAAAACACTGCAAAGCCTGTTCTGGTCAGTGGCCATGACCTTCCTTGGGCTCATCGTTTACCGGAGAGGTATTCAAAAGTACGAGGGATTCGGTGGTTAAGAATTTAAAATTATTTTGGGCTTTCTTCAGTAACAGCCTTACGAGAGACATGGAATTCAAGGCAAACTTCATCGGCATGCTGTTTGTCGATTCAGTTTATTACGGCTCCCATTTCCTTTTCTTCAGCGTCATTTTCAACTATGTGGATTCTCTGCTCGAATTCACAAAGGATGACGTGACATTATTCCTGATCATCACTTTTATGATGGATACGGTTTATATGCTGTTCATTGCTGAAAATCTGGGCAAACTCAATCGCATGATCGTAAAAGGAGACCTCGATTTTGTGCTGATGAAACCCGTTAACTCCCAGTTCTTTTCTTCCTTTCGCTACGTGAACTCCTACGCAGTCGTCTCAATCTTTTTGTTGACAGGGTTACTGGGATACGCAAGTCATACGATGGGAAAAGTAATTCCCCTTGAAAATATAGTATTTTTCGGTTATTCGTTCATTCTGGGAGTGTGCATATTCTATTCCGTGGATTTTATAATTGCCAGCCTGGCATTCTGGTTTCGGGATTTTTCAATGTCAGGATGGTTTAGTCATGAGATCATGAAGTTCTCTATGCGCCCCGATACAATTTATTCAGGGTTCTTACGTAAAACCCTTTTCACAATTATTCCGATGGCCCTGGTATCGTCTGTACCTGCAAGAATATTTATTTATGGACCTGAAGCCCGTTATTTGCTTTTACAGACAATTGTTGCCATCTGTTTTTTATGTGCTGTACGGATTATCTGGGTTCGGGGACTTGCGCGGTATGAGAGTGCTTCAAGCTGATCCAATTTCAGATTTGGACCTGTAATAAAATCAGAGGCGTTGGCACAAAGCGAAAATCAGCCTACAATGATATTGATCATTGTCACAATATCCAGAATGTTTATAACGCCATCGCCGTTGACATCGGCAGCAATTTGCTGATAATCATTCGGAACCGCATTGCCCATGATAAAATTAACGGTGAGTACAATGTCCAGCACATCCCATACACCATCGGCATTGACATCCGGCGGCAGCGTTGAAAAATGATAACCGTATTGCCCGGGAGTGACCCCATCGATCCAGATGATATTATCATCCACAGACCAATTTGTAATCGGATTACCGCCAACCGTAATAAAAGAAATTTGGGAAGTATCCGCAACCGCTAAACCCAGTGTGTATTGATCATGAGGGTTATTCTGAACCGTAATGGTTTCGAAAACATTGCTCTCTGCAAATATCAGCAGTGAATCGGCGTTTGCAAACTGCTGGACTGTAAACGTACTGTCATCTCCCCGATCTGCCAAAATTCGGATAAAATCTGTACCTAAGGTCTGGCCGAAGGCTTTCAGCCAGTAGGCTCTCCCCGATTCATCGAGATTGACATTGATGTTGTCAGGGTCCGAAACAAGCTCAAACTGAGCCATCCAGTCGCAGGCTGCGGAGTCGTTCAAAACGGAGTACCCATGACCTCCGCCGGGATTGGTCTCAATCCACATGTTTTCATTATATCCCAAAAGGAGGTTATACAGGTCCTCTGCATGGTAGCGGTGCGGTTCGTTCGCACTGAAATCGAGATATAGCGGTGTATATTGCAGATTATAGTGCATACTTTGGGTGCTGTCGGCAAAATACACAGCACTGTTCCGGTGGTATTCGAAAGGAACTTCTTCGGGAGTTCCGCCAAACCATTGAATCATCGAGTTATTTCCATCCATCTCATAGTATCTTCTCTCACAGTCCAGGATACCTGAACCGGATACCGTTGCCGCTACCATCGGACCCGTGGGGTCCAGGTGGTTGTTGGCGAAAATCGCTCCGACCGCTCCTCCCATGGACCCTCCCACCATGTATATTCTGTTTGGGTCAACAGCAAAGTTCTCCTCCATCCAGACAATTTCCTGACGGAAAAAATATTGAGCTCCTTGGTGGGCATAGTTATTTGGGGCACCTCCAAAAGGTGATAAAAAAAGCCAGCCCCGCTGATTGGCCTCTTCGTCAAAATTCGTTGAGTAATTAGACATTTCGTTGCCGCCCCAATGATGAAAAGCAACCAGCAAAGGTGCCGGAGAATCTTCGGAATAGCCGGTCGGTACCTGATATGAAAAAACATCGAGTGTATCGCCGTCCTCAACAAGGTATTCTGAAAAGATATCCTGACCCAGTAAAAGATATCCGCATAAAAACATTAACTGAAAAAATATTTTCCCCATGTCAGCAACTCCTGATTTTTATTCATAGACCAGAGATGTAATTTAGCCAGAATTCGGGCAGTTATTTAACCTGAATTGAAAAATCCCCGCTTGATGAAACAACACTAAAATGACATGCTGCCAGCTTAGTGATTTATTTCAGAAGCCTGCCAGGCTTGTCAATCTTCAGCCTGAAATGACGAATCCCTCGGTGGCTTGGTTTTTGCAAAATATAACGCAATCCCGATGAGCTCCTCGACAAAGAATGCAAATTCGGCGATATTGTCGTTGAAATGTAATATCAATGTGACAATCTCATTGATAAACCAGGAGAATTATATGAAACGAATACCTGAGTTGATAATGATACTATCAACCGTTATAACGGTTGGACTTGCGAACTCGATCATCGTACCGGATATGGTTGAGACGATTCAATCTGCTGTAGATGCCTCCGTCAGCGGGGATACGGTATTGGTACAACCCGGAGTTTACCATGAAAATATCACTGTCAGTGGGAAGAATATCATCCTCTGTTCGCTTTTCTTAATAACCGGAGATCCGTCCTACATCGATTCCACCATAATAGATGGCAGTTACAGCGGCAGCGCGATCGTCTTTGACAGCTTTATAAACACCGCTGCACAGCTTTCAGGGTTTACGATTACGCATGGGAGCGGTTCCATGACCTGCAACGGTGCTGTGGCTGAAGGAGGGGGCATTTACTGCACCCAGGCAAGTCCCAGGCTCAGTGACCTCATTATTACCGGGAATCAAATTATCACTAATGATACGCTTGTGAGCAGGGGTGGTGGCATTGCCTGCAATATGGCGAGTCCGGTCCTGACAAATATCAGCCTGTATAACAATTCACATTCCGGAGTTTACCTCTCAAATTATTCCTCGCCTGTTTTTCACAATGTGGAAATTTTCGATAATTCTCAGGAAGGGTTGATCTGTAGCTTTTATTCTAATCCGGAACTTAGCGATGTTCTCATAGCCAACAACGGATCCACCGGAATAAAATGTGTTAACGACTCTTCTCCGACAATCATCAATGTAACCGTTGCCGGTCATCCCGGATATGGTATCTCGGTGAATAATTCCACTGTCACTCTAATTAATTCAATACTCTGGTATAATTCGCCAACTCAGTTATTCGTCTATGCTCAGGGGAATGCCATCCTGGCCTATTCAGATATCCAGGAGGGGGCTGGGGGCATTACCACCATGAGCGGTAATTACGAGATGCTCGAAGCCAACATAGATACGGACCCTGTTTTTGCAGACCCGGAAGGAGGTGATTATTCGCTTCAGGTTTCTTCAGGCTGTATTGACATGGGAACAAACTTCTTTGAGTTGAATGGTGATACGCTCATCGATTTATCTGATGAAGATTACTTTGGATTTTATCCGGACCCGGGATGTTACGAATTCGGCACACCTCCGGGCTTGTTGGGGGATGTAAATTATGATGGTACTTTAAATGTCGTGGATGTGGTGACACTGGTTGGTGTAATTGTCGAGAGCAATCCTACCAACTATCAATTATGGGCCGGGGACATGAACCTTGACGGACTGGTTAATGTGGTTGACATTGTTGCCCTTGTAAACGAAATCCTGGGTAACTGAAAACCGGAACAGCCCTTAATAAGTTTTAACCCCGATTTTTCATCGGGGTTTTTAATTTATCAGGGTCTCCCCTGCTGATTTACCAGCTGCATCTGGTTATCATAATTCGGAGGATTTCCATGGTCTTTATCTTTTGTGGAATCTGCCGGATTATGATCATGGGCCGCCAATGCAGGGTTTTGCCGCGGATAGGCGCTCTGATTTGGCAGTCCTGCAGGTACATTTAGTTGGTTCTCACGAGATAATTCGTCAAAATTGACTACCGGAAGTTTATCCGTATTGAACAGCATAAAGGATGAGATAACCATAAAAGTGACGACGGCGGCAAATCCTAAAGCCTGCAGCGGATTCATCCCAAAAGGCTTGAACTCAATAATTCTGGTTATAAATGAGCTCTTATTTTCATGGATTTCAATTTTACGTTGTAATCCTTTGAAGAAGTTGTCCGAGGTTGTGACTTCCGGAACTGCTTTCATGGCTCCCAGAAGTTCCCGGACACCTTCCAGTTTACTTTTACACGCAACACAATTCTGATGGTGCTCTGTAAACCCCTTCCAATCGCTCTGATTTAGTTCTCCATCGATGTAAGCTGATATGTTAGCTTCAAAATTGTAACAATTCATTCAGTAAGTAAGCCCTCCATTAACGTTTTAACATTGACTGTAGTTTAAGTCTACCCCGGTTAATTCTTGATTTTACCGTCCCGATAGGTACACCGACAATCTTACTAATGTCTTCGTAAGAAAGTTCCTGGATATCTCTGAGAATTACCATCGTCCTGAAATCCGGTGGCAGTAAATTCATTGCTTTCTGTAAATTTTGTGAAAAATCCGATGATTCAATCTGTGACTCGGGATTATCGATCATGGGAATTTCATATTCTTTGTTGTCATAACTCAGGTCTGAGATAGAATAGGTCTTTCTTCTTTTCAACTTTCGTAACTCTGTTCGGGCGAGATTCCCGGCAATGGTATAGAGCCAGGTTGAAAATTTGGCTATTTCCTGATAGGAATGTTTGTGTGTATAAACTTTTAAAAAGGTGTCCTGGACGAGATCTTCCGCTTTGTCAATGTCGTTGAGAAACCGATAGACAAAGTTTAACAATCTATCCTTGTAGCGGAAAACTATCTCGTTAAAAGCCCGCTCTTCCCCATCCTGAAATCTGGCAATAAGTTCTTCGTCTGTGACTTTAAAATCAGGCATATATTTCAGTACAAAGTTTAATGATAAACGGTTCAAAAAGTGAAATTGCTGACAATGTCGTCGTTTTTGTCAGAATGTCAATTTTCCGAAGTTCCCTCAGTGCTTCTCTAATCTCGGCCGCATTGAAATTTGCAGCATATTTATCTAATTGCCGCTTTACGGAG
>JAADGM010000069.1 GCA_013152375.1 FCB group bacterium
TGAGATCAGGGACTCGGCGGGAACACTCGTGAGAAATATTGAAAAATCTGATCAGGACACCGGTGATCATTCCATTACCTGGGATGGTCTGAATGATAACGGTGATGCCTGCGACGCGGGAGATTATACCTTCAGCGTAAGGGCAGAAAATGATCAGGGTGTTTCAGTATCCACAACAACCTATCTGACCGGTGTAATCGAGAGCGTGAAATTTGAGAATGGCATGGCCATGCTGATCGTAAACGGTCAGGAGGTGCCCTTCTCACAGGTTCTGGAAGTCAGTTAAAGGAGCAGTGATGAAAGTAGCAGACCTTCAGATTCGACGAAATCAATTAAACCTTAAACCAGATCGGCTTTCGTTCGGTAAATCACAATCCGCCCGGCAGCAGAAAGAGGGTGTAAAAACCGCTGAGAAATCCTTCTCTGATATTTTAAACCAGAAGATATCCGAGAATCAGGAAATAAAATTCTCAGCACATGCCATCAAACGATTGCAGGATCGACAAATCAACATGTCAAAAACCGATTTAACCCGTTTGACAGAAGGTGTAAAAAGGGTGGACCGGAAAGGAGCAAACAGTTCACTCATTCTGGTGGATGACATGGCTTACATCGTCAGCGTTAAAAACAGGATCGTTGTGACGGCGCTGGATAAATCCGCAACTCTGGGAAATGTTTTTACAAACATTGACAGTGTTGCCATAGTGTAATGAATAATCAGGGACCGGTCCCGAAAGGGAGGTCCTCCACCCGCCGACTGACTGACGCGGGCTAACAAACAATAATGGAGGGTTCTATGAACACATTCGGACAATCATTAGGCACAGGTGATGCCTTTACATCAGTACTTTCGAGTTTAAAAAATCAAAGAAAACGACTGGAAGTCATCAGTGGAAATATTTCAAATATTAACACCATCGGTTTCAAGTCAAGCAGGATGACCTTTTTGGAAATGCTCGGTCAAACCGTGGGGAAAATCTACACACCCTTTGAGCAGGGCACACTGACAGCTACCGGCAGCCCTACGGATATTGCTATTAACGGTCAATCCTTTTTTGTTGTCAAAGATGATGCGGGACAGCAGGCTTATACCAGGGCCGGAGCATTTTACTTTAACTCCGAGGGTATCCTGGTTAATGCAAATCAACAGGCGGTTCAGGGCTGGCAAATAGATGCAGCTCTTGAGAATGGTATCGCCACTTCCACCGTCGGGGGCATGGCTGCCATCGGCGATGTCAAAATCGATCCGGATATGATCGAGAATGCCAAAGCGACGGAAAATGTCTGGTTGTCAGGAAATCTTGATGCCAACGCAGAACGGGTTACGGAAGTCTGGGAACTGACAGAAGCGCTGACTGCTAACGGGAATAATGCAACCGAGGCCACTGACCTTAATGAACTGGCTTTGAATGTTGACCCGACAAACCCAATTCAGCCTGGCAGTGTTATCCATATAGACGGGACTGACGCCGATGGTAACCCAATTGCAACTGTGGATTTTACTTACGGCACTGACGGTACAACAGTAGGAGATTTGCTGGCCAGTATTAATAACGCTTTCAGCGGTGGCGCCGGTGGAAATCCAATTGCCACAGCAACCCTGGTGGATGGGCGGATACAATTGACAGCCTATACGCCCGGAGATTCAGGGATCAGTTTATCCCTCACGAATGATGCAGCCCTGGACGGGGTTTTTACAACATTCCCAGCTTTTACCGAAACGACACCGGGAGATACACCGAAGGCCACTTCATCCATAATTCTGTATGACAGTCTCGGTGTATCGCACCATCTGGAAATAGAATTCCTCGAAGGTGTTAACAATCGGGAATGGGATTGGCAGGTCACTTCCGTCGATGGTAGTGAAACCATCAGCAACGGCGGTTCAGGTTCCATTATCTTTGATGAAAACGGCGGAATCCAGTCATTTACATTTGATGACGGAAGCGGTGAACTCACAGTCGATTTGAATAATGGCGCAGCCCAATTAAATGTGAAACTGAATGTGAACGGAAATGGCTGGAAAGGTATTTCACAGACCTCCATCGGAGAGAACAGTGCTTCCAATATCCGCGTTCATGAACAGGATGGGTATTCAAGTGGGACCCTCCAGGGGATCAATGTCGATGAGTTCGGATTTATTGTGGGTACTTTTTCCAACGGGATTACAAAGAAACTGGCTCTGATCGCTCTGGCGGAATTTGACGATCCCACCAGTCTTGAAAAATCCAGCGCCAGTAATTTTCTGGCCACCCAATATAGTGGTGATGCCAGAATCGGCAGAGCAGATGAATTCGGTACTGAGTTAAAGTCCGGTAATCTGGAAACCTCAAACGTGGATTTAGCTGATCAGTTTATCCAGATGATCGATGCTCAAAAAGGATATCAGGCTGCTTCGAGGATCGTGTCGACACTCAACCAGATACTGGAAGAAACGACCCGATTCGGCAGATAAGATGATCGCGACGAATAGAGTTCGCACCTTAAGATGATAATGAAGAACGGATTGCCCGGGAACCTAAATCCCCGGGCAATCCGAAAGCTCACTTACAAAGGATTAATATTCTCTTGACCGGTTCACTGTTCAATGAATGAGGCTGGAGAAAATGACAGGATGTCAATTACACATGAACAAAATCCGTTCTGCTATCACAGTAGCAGATCAATAGGCTTTTAACCGGATGGATCTGGCAACAATAGCGGGGATTATCTCGGGTATCACCCTGATCGGATATACCATCATCAGCGGCGGCAATCTGGATATTTTCATTCATGTTCCGTCAATGATGATTGTCTTTGGAGGGGCCATGGCGGCCACACTTGTGAACTTTCAGCTCAGTGAAATTATTGGGGTGATCGGTGTTGTGAGAAAGGCCTTTAAAGGGGAAGACTTCCACGAGATTAAACTCATCGAAATGCTTGTCAACCTGGCAAAGAAAGCACGGAGAGAAGGCATTCTGGCGATTGATCAGGTCTTACCCACCGTCAAAGACCGCTTCATGAGAACCGGGCTCGAAATGGCGGTGGACGGCACCGAACCAGAGACCATCCGCAGCGTCATGGAAACAGAACTGACCTATCTATCGGAAAGACATAAAAACGGCCAGAAGATTTTTACATCCCTGGGAACATATGCCCCTGCATTCGGCATGATCGGAACCTTGATCGGACTCATCAGCATGCTAAAATCATTGGACAATCCGTCAAACATCGGAGAGGGCATGGCTGTTGCGCTGATCACGACTTTTTACGGATCTCTCGTAGCTAACCTGGTGTTCCTGCCCATTGCAGGAAAACTTAAGAATCGTTCAGATCAGGAAATCATTATGAAGGAAATGATCCTTGAAGGCGTGCTGGCGATCCAATATGGGGAACATCCAAATAATATCCGCCGGAAATTGTTGAATTTCGTTCCTCCCAATATGCGGAACCTAAAGACCAAAAAATAACTTGCTTAAAAATGGGCTTAAAAAAACGCAAGCGAGACAGGGAGCCTGACGAACCCTCAGCGCCTTTTTGGATGGTCACGTACGGTGATATGGTCACCCTGCTTCTGACATTTTTTGTATTGCTGCTATCATTTTCAAGCCTCGATGACGTGAAGTTCAAAGAAGCCGCGAGTTCACTCAACAATGAACTGAATATTCTACCGAAAAAAGTTTCGATTCTCGACTACTTCAAACCACGCAATCTTGGTGAGAGTGAATCCGATTATGTCAAAGAAACCATTAACAGAATTAATAATATCGCAAAAGAGCTGGGGCTGGAGAAAGATATCAATGTTGAAATGACGGATACCGGTCTTCTGATTCAACTGGGCGATAAAGTACTCTTTGATCCGGGGGAAGCGGCTTTAAAAGAAAAATCGCACCCTGTCCTGAAAGTAGTGGGAGACGCCATAAAAACCAAGGCCAAAGAGGTCCTGGTGAGCGGACATACAGACAACGTCCCCATTCATACACCGGAATTTCCGTCAAACTGGGAGCTCTCGTCGGCACGAGCATTAAGCGTGGTCAAATATTTGATCAAAGAAGCCGACGTCCCACCAAATATTTTAGCTGCAACGGGTTATTCCGAATACAGACCAATCGCCTCAAACGATACAGCCGAATCCCGACAAAAAAATCGCCGGGTCGAATTTCTCGTAACCTGGAAATAACCGCGCACAGACGCTTCCCTATCGAAATCGGGAAAATTGCCGGAGACGATGGGAAAATTTTTCCTTAAAAACCTATCTGAATTGACCCGTGAATACTGCGGTGAATAATTATCCAGCCGATAGTTGAGACAGTAATATTTTAATGACCGGACAGCCCTCAGCCTGTTGTAGTTTTAACTCAATGAATTTTTTATTTTGCAATGACTTCTTTAAACTGTTGTAATTATAAACTATATAATTTCGTAAAAGCATGGAATTGTACAGAATAAATAAATGTCCAACCAAATAGCCTTACCCTGTTATTTAGGATAAATGCCGGATTATTGAGGTTGTCAGGTTCCTGTTGACAGATATCCGTTCACAAGTTGAAATCATGCTCACCTTGGCACCAAATTTGAAAATATTCCCCGCGTAAGCAGAAAATCCCGCAACAGTTTCGGGGATCCTGATTACTTTAAGAGTGAATATTTCATAATGCCTGAAAATAGCGCACAAATACATCAGCCCGAAATAAAAGGTAATTCTTCAAAAAAGGAGAACCTCAGTGGAATGAAGATAGGAATTTTCATCAGTATTCTGATAATCATCTCGATAGGGGCATTTTTAGTGGTCAAATTTATACTCATGCCGAATTTTGAAAAGATCCGTCCTCTCCGTAACATGACTCATTCTGCAAAAGTAACCGATAAATTTAATATGGGCAAAATCTATGTGCTTGATGATATTACGGTAAACCTGCTGGGGTCCGCGGGCAGACGGATCATGGTTGCCGAGTTTGCGATAGAGACCCATAATGACGCTGTTCTCGATGAATTGAAAGCCAGGGACCCCCAGCTCAGAGACCGTTTCATCAGTTACCTGAGGAGACAATCTGCAGAAAATGTACTTTCAAACAGCTTCCAGTCTCTGTCTAAATCTGAATTGACCAAGATAGTGAACTCTTTCCTGAACAGCGGCAGGATTGACAGCCTTTACTATAAACAATTGATTTTACAATAATCAAAACAGACCGGAACTATGGCAAAAATATTATCCCAGGAAGAAATTGATGCTTTATTAACCAGTGTCTCCACCGGAGAAGAAGTCAGTACTGAACCTCTTCAACTGAATAAAAAAATCTCCCTCTACGACTTTAAGCATCCAAACCTGATCTCAAAAGAACAGATGCGGTTTCTTGAAAATGTTCACGAAAGCGTAGTAAGAAATTTTGGTGTGTATTTGTCGGCCCAGCTGCGTATGATTGTTGATATCGGGCTCCTGGCAATTGACCAGATTATGTATTCAGAATTTGTCATGTCCATCGCCCCCCCCGGCGCGATCTATGTGGGGACTATCGACAGCCCATACTCTAATATCGTATTGGAAATGAATCCTCAGTTGACAATTTTCATCGTTGAACGGATGTTCGGCGGCAAAGGTAATTTCATCAACAATGTCCGACCGATCTCCGTTATTGAACAACGCATCGTTAAAAGAATAATCGACCGCGTTGCTGTCGAGATTGAAAAGAGCTGGGCACCCGTAAAAGAGTTTAACTGTATTTTCGACCGGTTTGAGAGTAATCCTGAATTTGTTCAGATCATCCCGGCTTCGGAACCTGTTGTCGTCGTATCGCTGGAAATAAAGCTGCATGGCGCCACTTCCCTGATGAATATCTGTTACCCCTACATGTGGATATCCAACATCATTTCACGACCGGAAGTACAAAATAAGATCATGTTCGGTACAAAATCCACCACGGAGCAGGAACGGACCGTAATTGCCTCTAATCTCGATAAAACAGATGTGCGACTCAAAGCGGTTCTTGGTAAAAGCAGGATCAGCATACAGGAGTTCCTGAACCTGAAAACCGGAGATGTTCTGCAGTTGGATACGACGGTACGGGACACTATTCCCGTCTATACATCGCAGGTACATATGTACAATGCAGCTATTGGGGAATCCAATAAAAATTATGCAATACAAATCAGTTCAGTAATTACGAGAGAGGATAATGATGAGCTATAAAAAATTGAAAAATCAGTTAGAGATTTTAGCAGATGAGATCATCTCAATTGTTGTCGAAGCCTGTCAATTGGTTTTTAATCAGTCTTTCGATATTAAAATCGGTGAAGACTCGGCAATTACGGATCAACCACCTGAATCGAGTCAGTCGGGAGTTGTTTTGGCATTTGATGTGCTGGCCTCGGCCGGTTTCCATCACCGGTTGCAGTTGAGTGAATCTCAAAGCCTGAAATTACTAGCCTGGATGCTCCAGGAAGAGCCGGAGGAGAAATTATTACCAGAACATACAGAAGGAATTCAGGAAGCTGCCAACCAGATTTTAGGGCAGTTGAGAACGGCTCTGGATGGGATGGGGTTAAAGATTGAAGTCAAGAATATGACGGTTTCTCTATCTGAACCTGATGAAGCGGAATCCTGGACCCCGCCGGCTGAAGAAGGCATCAGAGTCTCTTACACCATGGCAACGGGTGAAGATACTTTCATCGTAGATCATTATTTCTGGCAAACATCAGCGGCAGATCAAAATACCGACATCGTACCGGAACCCGAACTGGATGTGGATGCGCTGTTCGCTGATGATCCGCTCGAAGGTGCAAACGGAGAAGAGGCTGAACAAACGGGGGATAAAGCCGTAAAGGTGCATCCGGCAGATTTCAGCTCTTTGACAGACAATCCCGGTACTAACGGACAGCCCCGCAATATCAACATGCTGCTGGATGTTGAACTGGATATCAATGTTGAACTGGGGAAAAAGGTCATGCAGGTGAAAGACGTACTGAAGCTGGGCAAAGGAACAGTGGTTGAGTTGGATAAGGCAGCCGGAGAACCCCTGGACCTGTTTGTCAGCGGGAGAAAATTTGCCGAAGGTGAAGTTGTAGTGGTTGACGATCATTTCGGCATCAGGATAACCCAGCTTGCAGGTGCGAAAAAGAGATTGGAGTCTCTGGGGAAATAATGAGATCGGGAGGTAAAAAACAGATTTCAGGCGGCTCAAAACTACTGGCAATAGTCTTCTTCGCCATTACATTATTGGGCATGATCATGATCTGGAAACCTGATGCTAAAGCCGGATCACCCCTCCCATTCTCAACAGGGATTTCCCAAACAGACTCAACCGTCACTGCCTTGCAGCCCCAACCTTCTTTCAGCCTGACGAAATATATCTGGAAAGTTGTATTTATCACGGCGATTATCATCGGCGCCTTTTGGCTGCTTGCAAGATTCTACCGACAAAAGATGATGCCTGGAACTGCGAGTGATACTCGTTTCACGGTACTTGGCAGAGAATACCTGTCGCCGGGCAGTTCGCTGGTTATGGTTATGGTTGAAAACCGGAAATTACTGTTAGGGGTAACGGATTCGGCAGTGAATTTGATCGGTGAATTTGAACCGGACACAGAAAATCCAGGTTTGCCAGATAATTCAGACCCGAAAAAGGGAGCCTTTCAATCTATTCTGACCAATCTCAAGGGAAAAACTTCAGAAACCGGAGGTCAGCGTTGAACGCAACCGGAAGGAAATATTTATTATTTGGTATTTTCCTGATTTGTCTGTTGGGGCTGGCAACAGCACAGCAATCCGTTCTCCCGAAAGTGACCATAGGGCTGGAAGATGCTACTTCGCCGGAAGATTTCGTACTGTCACTGCGTATCTTAGCGCTCATGACCATATTAGCGCTGGCGCCATCCATCCTGATCCTGATGACCTCCTTTACGCGAATTATAATCGTCTTCCATTTTTTACGCACGGCTCTGGCCACACAGTCCGTGCCTTCCAACCAAATTCTCATAGGTCTGGCCTTATTCATTACCTTTTTTATCATGAAGCCGGTTTTCAAAGAAATCAATGATACTTCCATACAACCCTATTTAAACGAACAGATCACACAGGAAGAAGCCCTCAAGGAGGCTGAAAAGCCCATAAAAGCGTTCATGGTCCGGCAAACCCGGGTAAAAGATATTGAATTATTTGTGAGCCTGAGAGGAGAGGGAAAACCCGCCTCGGCAGCACAGCTGCCCCTCTCTACCGTGATACCTTCATTTATTATCAGCGAATTGAAAACGGCATTTCAAATAGGGTTTTTATTGTACCTGCCCATGCTGCTCATTGATATTGTGGTCTCCAGCGTGCTGTTATCCATGGGAATGATGATGCTGCCGCCGATGATGATATCGATGCCCTTTAAAATTTTGCTGTTCGTACTGGTGGACGGCTGGTATTTAATTGTCGAATCTTTGGTGAAAGGATTTTCTACGATATGACACCGGATTATGTACTTTATTTGAGCAAGGAAACTTTGATGACATCCATGCAAATCCTCCTGCCAATTCTGGGAGGCGGGTTGATTGTCGGTTTGGCGGTGGGAATATTTCAGGCCGTAACCCAAATTAATGAAATGACTCTCACATTTATTCCGAAAATGGCCGTCGTCGGGTTCGTAATTTTATTGCTGATGCCATGGTTTATCGATGTAATGGTCTCTTTCACACAGGAGATCTTCAATCAAATTCCGCTAATGGTTCAATGAGATGTTTGGATTCATCGACCATATAAGCCAGTGGCTGCCCGGATTTTTACTGATCCTTGCAAGATTGTCAGGGCTTATTGCAACGATGCCAATTTTCAGTTACAGGCTGATCTCAAGCCGGATTAAGGTGATGGTGATCCTTTCAACGGCGGTATTGATCTATCCTTTAGTCCAGGCCCCCACCGTGGTTATGGAATCGATCTCACAGATGATTTTCCAGGTTGGAGGAGAGTTATTAACCGGCATGATCATCGGGATTGGGGCTCGTGTGATTTTCGAAGCTCTGAACATGGCCGGCAGTTTTGTAGGGCGTCAGATGGGACTGGCCATCGCCAATGTCATGGATCCCACCAGTCGGCAGCAATTGCCGGTTATCAGTCAATTCTGGTTTTTACTGATGATCGTATTTTTTCTCTCGGTCAATGGTCACTATCTGCTAATCGAGACGATATTCAAGAATTTCCAGCTGATCCCTTTGGGTTCGGCCATTTTCAGTCCCGGGGCAGGAGAGACGGTGGTGCGAAGTGGTTCTACCGCTTTTCAGGTTTCACTCAGCCTCGCGGCCCCGGCAATGATTTTCCTGTTGCTGGTAGATACAGCCATCGCCCTGGTCGCCAGGGTGATGCCTCAAATGAACATATTTATCATTACTCTGCCGCTGAAAATTGCGACGGGTATGTTCATCCTGATCATTTCAGTGGATATCTTTCAGCTGTTATATGACACGGTTTACCGTGACATAGGGTTTTACTTTCAAAACATTATCGCTAATTTACAGAGTACCTGAGCATGGCGGATCATTCAGCACAGGATAAAACCGAAGCCCCGACGCCGCGACGCAAGGAGGAAGCCCTTGAAAAGGGAGAGGTCGCTAAGAGTATGGAGCTTAACTCCGTGGCGGTTATGCTGGCAGGCATCATCAGCGTCCAGTTCATATCGGGGTCGTTGATGAAGCTCTTTTCGGATTTCACCATCTCGACCTATTTGAATTCCGGTACTTTCAACATGACGGTCGAGTCATTCCCACAGCAATTCAGGGGAATGCTGTTAAAATTCACGGCTGTCCTTGCGCCGGTGTTCATCATATTATTGATCACCGGAATCGGAGCAAATGTCGCTCAGACCGGTTTTTTTATCGCCAAGAAAGCCCTGGAACCGAAATTTGAAAAAATTAACCCGGCCAAAGGGTTTAAAAGAATTCTATCCGTCCGATCTCTGGTCGAAGCCCTGAAAGGCATCCTGAAGATACTGATTGTTTCACTCATTGCCTTTTTGGTGCTTAAAAAGTACATCGCTGATTTTTGGGCACTTTACAGTGCTTCGGCTGCTGAAATTTTCAGCCTGATCGGGATTGTCTTGAAAGACCTCGGTATAAAGATCGGCGTGGTTCTGGCCTTTCTTGCTGTGGCTGATTTTGCCTATCAGAAATATGAACATCAGAAAAGCCTGAAAATGACCAAACAGGAAGTTCGGGACGAGGCAAAGCAATATGAGGGCAATCAGGAGATGAAGGGTCACATCCGGGCGATGCAGAAACAGCTGGCCCGCACTAGAATGATGGCTGCTGTGCCCGATGCGACGGTCGTAGTGACCAATCCGACGTATATCGCCATTGCAATAAAATATGATCCTTCATCCGGCAGCGATGCTCCCATCATCGTTGCCAAGGGCAAGCGAAAGATAGCCCAGCGTATTAAAGAAATCGCCAGGGAAAATGAAGTACCGGTCATTGAGAATAAACCTCTGGCGAGAACCCTGTACGAAATTACGGATGTGGGTATGCAGGTTCCGGTTATCCTGTATCAGGCGGTTGCGGAATTACTTGCCCAGGTCTATCGCATGCAATCCGAAAATAAAAAAATTACAATGGGATTGAGTCATGCCTGAACCGGTATCGGGAACATCTGCTATGAGAAAGCTGACGAATAACAGTAATATATACCTGTCCGGGATGATCATGATGATCCTGGCGGTGATGATCCTCCCCTTACCGACCTTCCTCACAGATATCCTGCTGGTCATGAACATCACGGGCGCCCTGGTCATCCTCTTCATTGCACTGTATGTCCATAAACCGCTTGAATTTTCGGTTTTCCCGGGATTGCTTCTTATCGTGACCCTTTTCCGGTTGTCTCTGAACGTGGCCACTACGCGTTTGATCCTTGGACAGGGCTATGCCGGGGAGATCATCAAAGCTTTCGGCTCTTTCGTGGTCCAGGGTAATTTCGTCGTTGGGGCTGTCATTTTTCTGGTATTGGTCATTATTAATTTTGTTGTCATCACAAAAGGTGCGACACGGGTTGCGGAAGTTTCCGCCAGATTTACACTGGATGCGATGCCCGGGAAACAGATGGCTATAGATGCTGACCTGAATGCCGGTTTGATTGATGACCAGGAGGCCAGACAACGGAGAAAGGCCATTTCACAGCAGGCTGACTTTTACGGGGCCATGGACGGTGCGGCAAAATTCGTACGAGGTGATGCCATTGCCGGTTTGCTCATCACGTTGATCAATATTATCGGCGGACTCACAATTGGTGTCCTTCAGAGAGGAATGACGCTTGGAGATGCCGCTTCCAATTATATGCTTCTGACAATCGGTGACGGTCTTGTGGCACAGATCCCGGCACTCATCATTTCGACGGCATCGGGCATTATTATTACCAGGGCAGCTTCCGGGGAAAGCATGGGTGTGGATATTGCTAATCAATTCTCAAAACAGCCCCAGGCAATTCTTGTAACCTCCGGCATCCTGGCGCTGATGGGATTGGTCCCTGGGTTACCCTTTTTCCCCTTTATCATTATGTCCGCTATCGTAGGGATTATTGGATATTCAGCCAAGAAAACGTTGATCCTAAAAGCAGAAGCTGACGAGGAACCGGAGCAGGAAGTCCAAACAATCGAAGAGGAGAAAATAGAAGAATTTCTTCACCCGGATCCTTTCGAGGTCGAGATAGGGTATGGTCTGATCCCGTTAGTAGATGCAAATCAGGGAGGCAACCTGTTAAAAAGAATTTCCACTATCCGGAAAAATATTGCCCTTGAACTGGGAGTTATAATACCGCCGATCAGGATCAGGGATAATATTCAGCTGCAATCGAATGAATACGTCTTTAAGATTTATGGAATTGAAGCTAATCGTGGCGAAATCATGATGGATTATTATCTAACCCTGAATCCTGATGACCGCATTGAGCTGAACGGAGTTGATACGATCGAACCGACTTTTGGTCTTCCGGCCAGGTGGATACCGGCAAAAGATAAGGAAAAAGCCGAAGTTGCCGGTTACACGGTTGTCGAACCGCCGGCAGTGATTGCCACCCATTTGATGGAAGTTCTGAAGACCAATTCCTATAAATTGCTGGATCGCCAGGAAACCCGCAGAATGCTGGACCATCTGAAAGAAACGCATTCAGCCGTTGTTGACGGCCTCGTTCCGGACCTGTTACCGCTGGGAGTAGTTGCACAGGTTTTAAAAAATCTGTTGAAGGAAAAAATTCCAATCCGAAATCTGGTTGCCATTCTGGAAACCCTGGCGGACTATGCGCCCTTTTCTAAAGACCCGGAGGTTTTAACCGAATATGTCCGTATAGCCCTGTCGGAAACGATCACCGATTACTTCAAGCAGGATGACAATAAAATCATCGTTACAACTCTAGATCCGCTGCTGGAAGATGAAATTATGCAGACCATCAAGAAGGGAAACGGCGCGGCACAAAATCTTGGATTATCTCCCATGCAGGTGAACAAACTCTTCGACAGTATTAACGAAAAAGTAGAGCAAATGACCCTCAAAGGGACACCTCCGGCAATTCTCGTTTCCCCGCAGGTAAGGCGTCATTTTAAAAATTTTATTGAGCCCATATTACCGAATCTGTCGGTCATTTCTTACTCCGAATTGGCTTCAGATACAAATCTTCAAACAGTAGGCGTTGTTGGATATCCAAATGAAAATTAAAACTTTTTTTGGGAAAAATGTAAAAGATGCGATGGCCCGGGCCAAGGCCGAGCTCGGAGACGGTGTAATATTGTTTGAGACCAAAGAGATTAAACAAGCTTTGAAAGATCGGGACGAAAATGCCGTGATCCAAATTACCGCCGGTGTAGAAATGTCTCCCCGAAGGGAAAAACAGGATTATGAAATACTCCATGAAGGAGAGGATCAGGCACCGAAATACTTTAATGGTCATCTGGACTCTATCTTAAAAAAACCAACTGTGAACGGACATAACTCGGGGAATGTTGGTTCCGAGCTGGCAGCACTGCGGGCGGAAATAATGAAACTTGAAGAAAAACTGTCCCAGTTTGATAAACCGGAGTTTTTCTACCCCTTTTCGCTGGTTTATGAGAAATTACTGGCAAGCGGGATAAGACCGTCTCATGCAAAAGCAATTATCGAAAGCGGCATGCAAAAGACGGGTGAAGAGTCCGCTTCACCGGCAAGAGCATTGGGATTGATCAAAAATGAAATTGCGGAGTCTTTTGTCTGTGCTGCTAAAGAAGTGGATGTCAACCCGGGTAAACCACGAACCGTGATGCTCGTCGGTCCTTCCGGAATGGGGAAAACCACAGTCATCATGAAAATGGCGCTTAACCCTGACATATTCGGGGGCCGGAAAGTGGCAGTTCTCACCACTGACTGTTACCGGATGGCTGCCGCAGCTGCGTTAAAAGCCTTTTCTAAAGTTTCTAATATTCAGGTGTTTGAAGTCAGGCAGGCTGCAGACGCAATCGCTGCGATCCAAAAGCTAAGCAAGATGGAGGTCATTATCATTGACACACCGGGTCGCAGTTCGGCAGGGGGTGAATATACGGATATGTTACTGAACTATCATCAGAGCATACAGCCTGATGAGGTTTACCTCACACTTAGTGCAGTGACGGACCTGGATGACCTGGCAGGTTTGACGAAATCCTATTGGCCGTTAAAACCGACGGGAATTGTTGTTACGAAACTGGATGAAACCAGCAAACCCGGTAAACTTGTTTCTCTGCAGCGTGATATGCATCTGCCCATTGAGTTCGTTTCGAGCGGCCAGTTAATTCCCCAGGATATTGATCGAATGAGCAGAGAATTGATTTGGACAAAATTACTAATGGCAATATAAGCAGGTAGAAAGTGACTCTTAAGCACAGCAGTATATTTTCAATGACAAATTTTAGCAAGGATGCCGCTCACCCCGAAATCGTGGTGATCACAAGCGGGAAAGGTGGCGTTGGCAAATCAATGATATCTCTGAATCTGTCGATTCTGCTTGCGCAAATGAAGAAGAAAATACTATTGATCGATGCCGATCTTCATTTGGGTAATCTGAATTTTCTGGCAGGGTTCAGGCCCCGATATACGATCTCCGATGCAATTCAGAACCACGTTCCCCTTCAGGAAGTTCTCACAAAAGGGCCGGAAGGCATTGACATCCTCCCTGCGTCCTCTGCAGATATGGCCCTGCTTGAAAATGAGAATACAATTCTGAGAAAACTAACGGATGCATTTTCCCGGTTCGAATCCAATTACGATATGGTGGTGGTTGATACGGCGGCGGGGATCGCCCGAAATGTACTTGCATTTGTCCTGGGAGGAGACAAAATTATTGTCGTGGTCACGCCGGACCCGGCCTCGATTGCAGATGCCTACGGAATGATGAAAGTTATCCGGCAGGCCAATGAAAATACACCGATTATGATGGTTGCGAATATGGTCGCCTCACATGAGGAAGGTGAATCGCTGTACAATAAAATGAAATTAATGGTTCGCCGATTTCTGGATTGTAACCTGTTTTTCGGAGGTACGCTGGAATCCGACGAACAAATTAAGGGAAGTACCCGCCGGCAGAAAATAATTGCCCTGGATCAACCCAGGTCCACCTCCGCTAATTCGCTTCGGATAATTACCCGGAATCTGTTGAAACTTCCGGTTTCGGATGCTGACGGTAAGCTGAACCTTTTTGAACGCATGCAGTACGGCAGAGACCTAGCCGTCGGGGGCATGGAATGATCAAGATCATCTATAAATTTGCCACAATGGCTGCATTGATCGTTTTCGCTTTCAGAATATTGAACGGGAGTTCGATCTGGTTCAGTTTATTGAGGGCAAGTATGGTGTTTATGGGCACATTATTTACTTTTTACATTGCTGGCCATATTCTTAAGGCCGGACTGTATTTGACAGAAACAAAACCACAGGTTGAAGAAGAGGTTGAAAAAGAAGTATGATGCGACAATCATCCAACCGTCAGATTAACGGCGAACCACTGGTCTTGGAGTATTTAAAGACTCGCAGTCTGAAGCAGAAAGAAAAAGTAATGACTGCCTATTTACCCCTGGTGAAATACATCATCGGACGGATGAATCTGCCGAATAATGGTATCTTAAACCGCGAAGATCTTTATCAATTCGGGATGCTGGGACTCATGTCCGCACTGGATCGGTATGAACCCTCGAACGAAGCCAGTTTTAAGACTTTCGCCTATAAGAGGATCAGTGGAGCAGTGTTGGATGCAGTCCGTAAAAACAGCATCCTGACCAGGGAGCAGATGCGGATGCTGCAGCAATTGAAAACAGCCGGGAAAAAACTGGAAAACGAACTTGGCCGGGAGCCCTCGCCCAGGGAGATATGTACAGAAGCTGGGATACGAGAAGATGACTATTACCATATTCTTCAGCTGTCCCAGTTTAATTTTGAGATTTCAATTGACGAAGTAAAAAAAGATCAAAACGGAGACAGCAGTCTGGTAAATGAAATGGTAGCCGATGAACAGCAGGCATCTCCTGAAACTTTGTTTGAGAAAAAACAACTCAAAGCAGAATTAAAACGACTTATACAGGGGCTGCCCGAAAGGCCGCGGTTGATCCTGGCCCTCTATTTTTATGAGGAATTAACCCTCTTTGATATCGGTCAGGTACTGGATATTTCAGAATCGCGCGTCTCGCAGATCATGAATCAGACCCTGGTCAGCATACGTAAGAGTTTGACAAATAGGGAGCTTAGTTTGAATGCCGTTGGATGACCGCATAAGATCCGTTAGCGTTAACCCGTTAGGTCAGATCCAGCATACCCGGGAAGTGCAAGACGAGCACCGGAGAAAAAAACGGGAACGTAATTCATCGGAAAAACGAAAAAAAGACACAATTGAACTTTCAATTGACACCGTTGAACAGTCAGTAGCGACTGTAATTACGGAAGTGAAAAATCCGGAAGATGGAGAGCAGACCGAGGACACCAAACCTCATATTGATATTGTCATCCATTAGAATTAGTATGGGGCATAAAACAGGTTAAACTAAATAGGAGTAAAAAGAGATGAACACCGAAAAGCAAAAAAAATCAAGATAATTTCATTTTTGGTATGGGCACTCCTGGCCTTAGGCGGCACTTGTAATTTTGCCTCGGCAGGGCAAGTTGAAAAAGCAAAAATAAGCTTGTCCACGATGGAGTTCGATAATTATCGCCGGATCATTCTCACCTCTCCGGATCGGAATACAGGTCTCTTTATATCACCGAAAATTGAAGATGATCCGTCGAAGGGTGAATTTACGCTGACCTTCAGTCCTGTTGACAGTATAGCTTATGTGGGCAAAAGATTGACCCGGGAATATGGGAAAATGCCCATTCAATTGTCGGTTTCCTTCCCGGATTCTCAAACACTAAGGATCAGCGGAAAATCGTTAAAATTCGATAAATTGGTAGGATACTATCAGCTTGGTGAAGAACGGTATATTTTCGATATTTACACAGCGGCTCCCCATGAATCCTATTTTAATGAAGCAACCATCTCCACCGGCTCTCTTACGGGTTATACGGAGGATGGCAGGTTCAAAATTGTAACCGGTTTTCCACCTCCGGGAAAATTCAGGGCTGCAGGCCTCATAGGAACCCGGGAAGGGTTCTGGCCAAGGTTAAAAGTATCTCTGCTTTACACTTTGTATCTCGCCCTGGCTCTGGCCCTTTTGACCTTGCTGACAATTGCAATCCGAAAATACCTGCCGGGATTGATCAACAAAACCGGGGGAATTGTCCGGCACGCGTCCGGGGAACCGGTAACGACTCCTGATACACCGGCCCGACCATCAAAAAATACACTCATCGAAAAATTAATGAATGTCCACGGCATGTCATACGATGAGGCGATGATAAGACTCACGCTGACCAACCCCAAGCTGGATGTCAAAATATAGCTATCGAAAAAATGAGCGGGATCAGCTCGTCATTACGGGGAATCTGGAGGCCGTGCTGGAAACTCTTAAACCAGAGATGCAAATAACGGGTATTGTTCTGGAAGAACTTGAATCGGACAACTATCTTATCCGGGTGCGGGGCAGAAATATACTGACAAAATCGGAGAAAAAACTTTCGGTAAATCAAAGGGTCACTTTCAGGGTTAAACAAATTGAACCTCATTTAATTCTGGCGCTGGAACGAAAGCATATTTCGCATCACATGCCGGGAAACTCCGGCGGGACTGATTTACTGATATGAACGGAATAAAATAAAGAGTAATTATCAATGAAGGCGCATTTTAAAGACCACCAGCCACTCACAGTTGAATCAAATTTCGCAACGGTTCGGGATTATGTGACAACAATAACCATTTTGGAAAGCCTCAATGATGCTATCTTTATCATAGAACCGAACGGTCAGATCGAATATGCCAATAAGAGTGCGCTCGATTTGCTTGGGGCGGACAGTTATATCCTGTCCACAAAATCGATATATGATATTTTCATCTGTGATGATACCTTCTCATCACTGGGGTTCAACCGGAAATCAGCCAGCCGGGATAAGTCGATTGTTCCGTTTATCAGCGGTATCAGCAACGATATTGAAGCTTTAATGGTAAGCGGTGAACTCCAGATTCCGGTAATATTGAATTTTAATATTATTCCTCATGGTGATGACGAAATTGGATATTTCATTGTAACCGCAAAAGATATATCGAGCCGCCAGTACATTGAAAAGGAATTAAAAGAGCAGCAGGCTCTTTCCGTATCCGCCGAAAGGCTGCGGGCTTTGGGAGAATTGTCCGTAGGTCTCGTACACGAACTTTCACAGCCGCTGGCTGCGATGAAACTCAGGGTTGGCTATCTGAAATCGGTTATCCGGAAAAGGGCAGGGGACAATCGTGACTTGGAGAAAAGTTTTCAGGAAATGTCAGAACTGATTGACAGGATGAGTCTGACTATTCACAATACGCGGGCGTTTGCAAATCAGACGGAGACAACTTCCGCCAGCATCTTGAACATTAATGATTGTGTTGAAAATGCCTTCAATCTGGTCAAATATGAAATAAGGAAACGAAATATTAAGGTGAATTTTCAGAAGGGGCAGGAATTGCCCGCGATTTACGGCAATCCAATATTAATTGAGCAGGTCCTGGTAAATCTGCTGACAAACGCCAGAGACGCTTTCGATCATAGGAGCAAGCTCACGCCCGGCGTTGAAATCGAACCCCCTCAAATCACGATCGTTACCAGAGATGCAGATCAGAAATGGGTAGAAATCGAAGTCGAAGACAACGCAGGCGGCATTACGCCTGAAATCTTGGGGAAAATTTTCAATCCGTTTTTCACGACGAAAAGACCCGAGGTTCATTCGGGAGTAGGATTGACCATTTCAAAGCGTATCATTAACTCCTTTGGAGGGGATCTTGCCGTATCCGTCAGGCCCGGCACGGGCAGTATATTTAAAGTCAGGATTCCCGTTTCGGAAAAAGAAGAAAGTAAGCAGCTTTTCAATCTCATCGAGATGCTGAAAAATTAGAACAGGATGCTATTTTGATCAACTTAGAATTTTTAGAAGAGATTTCAGCCATTCTGCAGAAGGGCCTTGGCTCCGATGAAACCTTTAGCGCCGTCTTTGATCTGCTGGAAAAAACACTTTCATTTGACTCGGCAACCCTGTTCCTCTACCATGAAGAACAGGACAAATTGGAGGTCATACATCAAAAAGGTGATGATATCGTGGAGCTGGCAGGTGATTTTACTTTTGCCAGGGGCCGGGGAATCTCAAGTTGGGTTTCACAGCTTCACAAACCGGTTATACTTGAATCTCTCGCCAGAGCCAAGGCCGGGTTAGAGCATCGTTTCTGTTCTTTTGTTTCCATGCCGCTGAGAGCCGGTGATAAATTGATCGGTGTTTTAAATCTGGGACATCAGGACAGTGAAATGTATCTGCGAAAAGATTTACCGGCTTTTGAGTTCATTGCCAGGCAAATCTCAATGGTAATGGACAAAATCATTTTGCAGTCAACGCTCCAGGAAAAAAATGCCAGGCTTGAGAAGGCTCTGAAAGAATTGAAGAATGCACAAAACAGGCTCGTTGAACAGGAGCGGTTAGCCGCTATCGGTGAGATTGTTGTCACAGTAAATCACGAGATCAACAATCCCCTGACCTCCATAATCAGCCTGGCAGAAATCCTTCAGTTTACTTACAATACGGGGAATAAAGAAAAAATACAGAGCGCCCTGAAATCCATTCACCAGGCGGCAAAAAAAATTCAGAGAATCACCGAGAGATTACGCCATATTAACAAATCACAGACAGAACGCTATCACGGCTCCATTAAAATGACACGACTTCCGTCCTGAGTTAATCAGCCGGATCCACTAATCAGTCCCGAATCGTTGTACGCTGATATGACTGAAAATTAAGTTCTCACCTTTGACCAATTTTACCTGAAAAAAAGCCGGAAATTCCTTCCCCTGAAAATTCAATTCTTTCCCGTACGGATTTAAATCAATCCTACGGGGAACCCGGGAGTAAGCGGGGCGGCCGGAACATATTATACTTGCTAAAACATAAAATATTAACACTATGTACATAGTAGCCGTTCTTATCTGTCATGACCGGGCAGTCCGGGAAAGCAAGCCTGCGGGGACTGGCATTGTTCTTGCGAAGTGTGCAGCGGGTAAGGAGGTTAGCAATGAGAATTGATTTAGAACGATTAAAAAATACAATGACGGCTCAGGTTTACAAAAACAATATTACCGCTAATAATCTGGCAAATATCAACACTACCGGTTACAAAAAGGATGTGGCTTTCTCCCAACTTGTAAAAAATTCCATCAACCCGAAAGTGGAAGTAAAAACAAACTTCAGTCAGGGTCAGCTTGAAACGACTGATAATCCCCTGGACATTGCAATCCGGGGCAGGGGATTTTTCACCGTTCTGAAGGATGGCCGTGAATTTTATACCCGCAACGGTCATTTTAATGTCAGCAGTAACGGGATTTTGCAAACGTCCGACGGACTCCCCGTTCTGGGTGATGGCGGTGAGATCAACCTTTCCCAGGGCGACTTTACTGTGGGTGATGTTTTAATTTCGGACCATGGTGAGATCTACATAGATGGAGACTATGTCGGCAATCTCAAAATAGTTGATTTCAATGACTATAACGGACTTCAAAAAAGAGGTGAAAATCTGTTTACAGCAGATGCACGATTGGTCCCGGAAGTTCTGGATGAACCTGATCTTCAACAGGGCAAGTTGGAGGGTTCGAATGTGAACCCTCTGCAGGAAATGGTGAAACTAATTGAATTACAGCGGAATTTTGAAAGTTCGCAGCGGGCTATCAGCACAATCGATCGCGCAGAAGGCAAAGCCGCCAACGAGATCTCACGCTATTGATCATCAGCCGACGCGGCATTAATGTTTCCGGGATGATAAATTAAAGAGGATTAATATGTTTAGATCACTGAGAATTGCAGCATTAGGCATGGCGGGTCAGCAGCTCAATGTTGATGTCATTTCAAATAATCTCGCCAATGTGAACACGACAGGTTATAAAAAAACCAATATTGAATTTCAGGACCTTCTGTACAATACGATCCAGACAGGCTCGGCGGACGGGAGTGTGGGGCATGAAAAACCCAGCGCTCTGGAAATCGGGTCCGGTAACCGGCCGGTCTCCACATATCGTTCGTTTACCCAGGGTGACGTCTCTGAAACCGGCAATTCCCTGGATGTGGCTATCAATGGAAGAGGTTTTTTCCAGATTTTAAATACAGACGGCACAATATCATATTCCCGGGACGGGACCTTCAGGGTCAATGCCCAGGGAAATGTGGTCACCACTACAGGTCTTTCGGTTTATCCTGAACTGACGATCCCGGAAGATACAGCCAGTATCAATATTGCTCAGGACGGGACTGTCTCCGTCATCATTGACGGACAGGTGGACCCGGAGGAAATTGGTCAAATTGAACTGGCAACTTTCATGAATCCGGCGGGACTTAAAGCTATAGGGGGAAACCTTTATTCCGAAACGGAAAGTTCCGGGCAAGCCTCCTATGGAATGCCAGGTGATGCCGGATTTGGGACAACCCTTCAGGGATATCTCGAAAAATCAAATGTTGATGTTGTACAGGAAATGATCAGTTTGATTGTCTCTCAGCGGGCGTATGAGATCAACTCGAAAGCGGTAAAAACTGCTGATGAGCTTCTTGCGATCACCAATAATATTAAACGATAACTCCTAATGATGCGTTTAAGACCGGTTCTTCTCGTTTTCTCCTTTTTTAGTCTAGTGTACACAATGCCAGGGCAACCGTTACACTTACCATCTCTGATTCGGGAAGAACTGGTCAACTTTTTTTCGGAGAATCTTTCAGTGCCGGAGTCTGCGATCACTTTGGAATACCGCCACGTCCCGGAACTTACAATTCCGGATCAGGATTTCAGGATTTCCCTTGAAACGCAGCGTCCCCGGATCCAACCCGGCTATCAAACTGTCTGGCTCTCTATCCTCCAAAATGAACTTCTAATTGATAAAGTCCCGCTGGTTCTGGATGTTGCAGTTCGGATTCCCGTGGTGCAGTCGAGGATCCGGATCCGGCGCGGTGAACGCATTAGTCAGGATGATCTCATCCTGTCTGAAGTCACGATACATGATCAGTTTGATCGAATCTTCCGCACACCGGATAAGCTGATCGGGAAAGTTGCAAAGCAAATGATCCCTGCAGGTAAAATTCTGTTCAGTTCAATGTTGAAAGAACCCGCTGATGCCGATAAAGGGGCCAAAGTCAATATCCGGTTGGTTACGGGAGGCCTGACGATCACAACCCAGGGAGTGCTCCGGCACGAGGCTGCAGTGGGTGACGAAATAGAGGTAACCTGCCTGGAAACTGGTAAAAGATTAGCCGGCATTCTCACTACCCCAGAGAATGTTGTCGTAAAAGTGAGATAATGATCATGAAAAAGCAATTACTGATAATTCTGTTGACTTCGGTATCTTTTAGTTTATTCTGCCAAACGATGGATGCCCGAATGTCGCTGTATTCCGACCAAAAGGCCAGACAAACCGGTGATGTCATAACCGTACTCATCGTTGAGAATGCCAATGCTTCTCAGGAATCAAAAATTAATAGTTCAACTTCCACAACTTCTTCTGTGGATGGGTCTGTAACCGGGCAGTTTGGCAGTGGAACCGGGTTTCTGCCGCTGTTCAGCGCCGCCGGTAATCTGGGGGGCACACACGACGGTATTGCCAAGACCTCTCAACAGGATCAGCTGCTGGGTAAATTATCCGTAACAATAACCGAAGTGACCCCAGGCGGTTTGTTCAGGATCCATGGTAAAAGGACTGTAGAAGTTAATGGCGAAAAAAACCTGATGGAGCTCGACGGGACTGTCAGACCGCGTGATATCCGATCTGACAATACGGTTTACTCCTATAAAATTGCAGACGCACAAATTCGGTATAAAAAATCGGGTTTAGCCAATAAGATCATGAAACCGGGAACGATGAAGCGCTGGACGACCACGGTACTGACTCTCGGACTGTTGGGACTGGCTTTTGCCGGAGGGCTCAAATAACGATGAAGCGATCATTCCGTCAGCTGGTTCTTATTCTCTTACTTATTACTCTGCTGCCATCGAGGGTACGGCTGAAGGATATTACCACCATTGAAAATACCAATCAAATCTCTTTGATCGGCTACGGGCTCGTTATCGGGCTCAATGGTACGGGGGACCGGTCCTCCGGCAACAGAGGTTCGGCTTTCACTGTACAGACCATCAGTAATATGCTGGAGAAATTTGGCATTACAGTCCCGCCGGCGAATTTAAGGACAAGAAATGTCGCTGCAGTCATGGTCTCTTCAAAAACACCGGTGTTTGGCAGAGTGGGGACGCAGTTTGACGTTACCGTTTCATCCCTGGGAGATGCCACCAGTCTGGAGGGTGGAGTCCTTTTGATGACGCCTCTGATGAGCATGGACGGAACCTATTATGCTCAGGCTCAGGGAGCAGTAAGTATCGGAGGATATAATATTGAAACGGTGGCCGGTGAGAAACTGCGTAAAAACCATGCTCTTGTAGGCAGGGTACCCAACGGGGCCACCCTGAAAACAGCCCTGCAGCAGACTGATTTCAGTCTCGATGAACCCGTGCGGTTTTTATTGACGGATCCGGATTTCGTAACCGCAAGCCGCATTGCCGATGAAATCAATTTGCAATACGGTGCTTATACAGCTGGAGATGTAAATGACAAGACGACAAAAGGTTGGTTGGCGCATCCGCTCAATGCCGGAGTCGTTGAACTCACACATCCCGATTCCATTGACAGCGTGGAAAAACTGGTATTTTTCGTTGCGGATGTCGAGACCTTATGGGTTGATCCCGATATCGAAGCCCGGGTCGTGATTAACGAACGAACCGGAACGATCGTGGCTGGCGGGAATGTCAGAATCTCGGAAGTCATGGTTTCCCACGGTAATCTCACGATCCACACCAGTCAGCGGCCAATTATCTCACAACCCGGTGCGTCCTTCAGCAATGCAGGGAAAACAGTGGTCGTTCCCATAACGGAAACCTCCGTTAATGAAGAGGCCAGCACGGCTGCAGTCGTCCCGGAAACGACCTCCGTCAGTGATTTGGCAGCAGCCCTGAATGAGATGGGTGTCAAACCCCGTGACATCATTGCGATTTTCCAGGCGCTGAAAGTGGCGGGAGCACTGAATGCAAAACTGATCATCATGTAAAACGACCGAAAATGAAAATACACAGTACAGCAATTTCCCTGAAACAACCGAAAAGCGCATTCTCTGCTGGACAAAAAAATCCTGTACAGACCGCCACTTCAAAAGACGCCGAATTGCGCAAACAAAGCCGGCAGCTGGAAGCAGTATTCATAACTCAAATGATCAAAGCCATGGAAAAAACCATTCCCGAAAGCAGCTTAGGCGGGACAAAAAATACTTTATCTGCAATGATGTTCAGTACTGTCCTGGGTGATGCTATTGCGGAGCAGGGCGGGGTGGGCCTCTCTGATATGATCTATGAATCACTTGCGGATAAGGACACGCCGGTAAATCTTGATGAAATTAAAGCGGACGCAGTGCTGGAGAATTTTAATCTGCTGAAAGCAATGAATATCTCAACAACCGAGGAAAATTCAAAATGACAGAGACTTCATCGAATAACCAGGATTTCTGTTTGCAGCTTATTGAGGGTTTGAAAAGAGAAACAGACACCTACCGCCAACTGAATGCCATTCTTAAAAAGAAACAGAAAGCCATTATTGACGGTGACCTCGAAACCCTCCATGCATGTGTGGAAGAAGAACAGGGACTGGTAAAATCAGGACTTAAAGAAGCAGAACTGCGTAAAAACCTCATGTGCGATTTTCTGCATATCTCAGACGGTACCGGAACTGCACCGCGTCTTTCGGATATCATATCCGCTGTTAGCGGTGAGCATCAAACCCAGTTGATCAACTTACGCTATCACCTGAAACAAGAAGTTGACCGGATTTCAAAGCTGAATAGCGAGAATAGTTTTTTACTTAATTCTTCTATTTCACATATTAAAGGTCTGATCAATATCTTTCTGAAATGCGATCAGGATTCCCCCAAGTTATATGATAACGACGGGATCACAAAAAACCTGGAAAATGAAAACAAAATACTAAACTGCACCATTTAAGGAAACTCCAATGTCACTGCTCACACTGTTGAATATTTCGAAACAAAGCCTGCTGGCGCAGCAGCGGGCGATTGGTATAACGGCGAATAATATTGCGAATGTGAACACTCAGGGGTACCGGCGTCAGCAGGTTAACTTGTCGGATGTGACATCATCACGAGCATTTCTGGGCTTCAGCAAGCTTAACGGCATGTACACGCAGGGAGAAGCGATCCACATACGAGAGCGCTTCATTGAGCATCAGATGAATCTGGAATATCAATCCCGTGGTAAATATTTCACGGACGAAACCAGTCTCACCCAGATTGAAAATATTTTTGGCGAGCCGGATGATTCTGCCCTGTCAAATGTGATGGAGGCCTTCTGGAATTCCTGGAATGATCTGGCCAATGAACCCGAAAATCTCTCTTTAAAAGGTAATGTCAAGGACAAGGGTATCCAGCTGGCTTCGACTTTCAACAGGATTCACACGGACCTGGTGGAAAAAAACAATCAAACTGCAAACGATATCCAGCAGAAAGTGGATGAAGTAAACCAGATACTCGATGAGCTGAAAACCATCAACGAAGGGATTGCTTCCGGTGGATCTTTCGAACAGCTCGATCAGAGGGATGTGCTGATCAGCAACCTGTCGAGCCTTATCAATCTGGATGTACACGAAGACTCTAATGGACAGATGGTATTGTCCACAGGTGGCACAGTACTGCTCAGTGGTGATTTCCAAAACCACCTGCAAGCAGAGGTGACTGATACGAATGGCCTGAAATCCGTCAGTATAAAACTTTCGGAGGGAGATCATGCAATGAATATCACTTCCGGAGAAATCGGGAGTCTGTTGGAGACGGTTAATGAGAGAATTCCGGATTACTTGTCAAGATTAAACGAACTGGCTGCGTCTATTTCAGATCAGGTGAATTCAATGCACCGAAGCGGATATAACACAGACGGAGTTACGGGTATCGATTTTTTCTCAGCCGACAGCACAGATGCCGGGAATATCGCTATAAGCCAAAGCATCCAGGATGATATGGGGTTGATTGCGACTTCGTCAGCAGCTGATACACCCGGTGACGGAAGTGTGGCACAGGCCATTTCCGATTTGCAGTCCGGTAATATTGTAGGAGGAACCACAATTGCCGATTTCTATCAGGCGCTGATCGGGCATATCGGTCATCAGGCTCAGGAGGCCTCTTCGCTTAGGAATAATCAGGATATGCTTGTGCAGAGCCTGCAAAACCAGAGGGACGCAGTCTCAGGGGTTTCGCTGGATGAGGAGATGACCCGCATGGTAGAATATGAAAAGGGATATCAAGCTGCAGCGCGGATCATTTCAACCGTTGACGAACTGATGAATACCGTGATCAATATGGTTTAAACAGTACGGGATTCGATATCATCTTTGAGAATGAAAAAGGGGTAGTGAAATGAGAGTCACACAGTCAATGCTGACCAGAAATCTCCTAAGCAGTTTAAATTCTGCAAAGGAGTCACTGAATACACTTAATAACAGTATTGCCTCGGGTAAAAGGTTGGACAGGGCCTCGGATGACCCGGGCCAATTCATTGCCGCTTCACGCTTTAAGCAGGCTATCGGCAGAAACACCCAATATTTGAGAAATATTGCCAACGGAACCATGTGGACCGACGCAACTTCGGATCGGCTGAGTGATCTTTATAATAAATTATCAGAGATTAAAGACCGCGCGATCCAGGGGAGCGACGACAGTCTGGACTCGGGCATGCGAGCAGCCATGGCTGAAGAAGTGGACGGTCTACTGCAGGAAATGATCAGTATCGCCAACAGCAGACAGATGGGCAGTAATATTTTTGGGGGTACGAGCACACAGACCGAACCCTTCCAGTATGATGGAACTTCAGTCGTTTACACCGGAAACGACGGGGCCATTAAGCGAAAAATTGATGACAATACTTCCGTAACGGTCAATATCACGGGCCAGGAACTGATGGATACACAGATGTTTGATTCCATAATCGCGTTAAAGGATGCTCTGATTGCAGATGATCCGTCTGCTGTGGCCAGCACTATCGATCTGCTGGACGGGGCCTCCGAACAGATCATGTCTCTCGAATCAAGAGTCGGGTCTCTTGCCAACCAATTGGATCTGACCAATCAGCGGATAGAAACTGCCAACGTGAATCTCGCTTCTTATCTCTCACAAAGTGAAGATGTGGACATGGCGGAGGTCATCACGAAATACAATGCGCAACAAGTAGCTTATCAGGCAGCGCTGCAAACCATGTCTGATGTGATTCAAACCAATTTAATGGATTTCTTAAAATGAACGAACAGATAAACACACCGACAAATCAGCAGCAGGACCTGGCGGGCTCAGTGCTGTTTGGTGGGGATGAACATTCACAGGAAGTAAAAATTGAATTTCCCTTCGGACTGCCGGGGTTTGAAGTTTTTACGCGCTTCAAGATATCCGCTTTGCAGGATTATCAGCCGTTTTGCGTGCTGCAATCGGAGGATGAACCGGCAATCTCCATGCTCATCATTGAAGTCAAATTTTTGACTATTCAGGAGAAGATCGTAATTCCCGATAAGGAGCTGAGAAAAGTGAATATCCTCCGGGGGCAAGATGCTTTGGTTTTCCTCATTCTCAAAGTCAACCATAAAACGCATGAATTGACTGCCAATACCCGGGCTCCGCTGGTGATCAACCTGGAGGCAAAAAAAGGATTTCAGGCAATCCTTGAGGATGCCTCACTTCCGCTGGAATATTCACTTGCCAAAGGACTGAATTAAAAGGATTATAAAATGTTAGTGTTGACAAGGAAGTCAGGAGAAAGTATCAGGATCGGGAATAATATCATCATAACAATTCTGGAGAGTCCTTCGGGTCAGACGAAGATTGGGGTCAAGGCACCGCTGGATGTTCCGATACACCGTGAAGAAGTTTACAATCGGATCCAACAAGAGAATAAATCTGCCCTGATGGTTCACGATGAGATGTCGAATATGCTTGCAAAATATGTCAGGGGAAAAAGCTGAAATGCATCGCTGGCAAACCCCTCAAGGTCAAACCTACCGCGCAAATTCCCTGAGTGGCCTGATCTGGAAATATTTCTGGGGTTATTTCAGTCAGAAAATTCTTCATCCGTTCATCAAATTTATGAAATAATCACTTTTGTCTATTTATAACCAACGACGAGGATAATCGATATGGATCAGACTGAATTTGTAGTAGTTCTGGGGATGCATAGAAGCGGGACGTCCATGCTGACAAATATTCTGGTAAATGCAGGATATTTTGTTAGCGAAAAGGAGGATCTGATGCAACCGGCAGATGACAATCCGAATGGTTTTTTTGAGCATAAGAGTGTGATTGAAGCGAACGATATTGTTTTGAAGCTGTGTCAGGGCAGCTGGGATAATCCACCTGAAGATGACAAAATCGAACAAATCTGCATTGATCCGTTTTTGGAGATTATAAAGCAATATTATCGTGGTCATAATAAAGTTGTTCTTAAAGACCCGAGAATGTGTTTAACACTGCCCGTCTGGAAAAGAATGCTTCCCAAAAATACAAAAATTATATATATAAAAAGAAAAAGAGAGGCCGTAGTCACCTCACTAATGAAGCGGA
>JAADGM010000125.1 GCA_013152375.1 FCB group bacterium
ATCACAGAAATACTGATGCCGGCAATGGCACCCACCACCAAATAATCCAAAAACAAACCCATTCCCCGGGTCATCAATCCGTTATCAATGAGATAGGACTTGTCCGTAATATCCAGAATCTTGCGAGCTGCAATTGCCAGGACCAATCCCACCACAAAGTGAAAGCTCCAAACTGTGGGGACAAACTCGACCAGGCCGTTGGCGGTCAGTAAATCCGTTATAAATTTCACACTGATATAAGTCAGTAAATAAATGAAGCCAACGGCCGCCATGTGGAACGCCAGGGGTTCAACGGCTTCGGTGTACAGGGTCAGATTCCCCGCCGAGGCCTGTTCCCCCCGTTTGCGGACACCTATCCGAATCTCATGGGTGAGGTGATCGATGTTTCTGATAACAGATGTTTTGCCTTTTCGGATACCCCAGTGAATTAAGGCAACCCCCACAAAAAAGGCGTAGGCATAACCGATGGTGGCAAAGGTCAAGCCGACCTGCGCACCCCCTGTAAAGCCGTATTTTTCCCAGCTGCCGGCGAGCGTAGCCGCCAGCCCAGGTCCCATGCCGAAGCCCAGGGGCAGGACCAGTCCAATCCCCGGGAAAATATCCGGCATGACCGTATAGAACAGAATCAAAACAACGACCAGTCCGATAACGGCCTGGATGACATAACTTGACAGAGCACTCATCGCTTTACTGAAGGGTCCGCGTCCCCAGTGGGATTTGCTTTTCCGCAACCCCAGCGCAATGAAGGTCAGCGCCAGAAGGTGATAAACGTACAGGATCAGCCGATCAGTGCTCATGTGGATCCAGCCCAGTCCCTGAGCCCCGATGCCCAGCGCAATAAACCCCGCAATAAAATTATTGGGGATCAGATAGGTCTGGAAAAATTTTACGTACCGGCGCAAGACAGTCCCCATAAGAATAAAGCTGCTCATTAACAGGAAATCCAGAATTACATCCTTGAAATTTACAGTCAGGTCCCAGGGGTTCATAGGCTGCCTTTCAGAGTTGATTGAGTGTTTTGTACTTTGATAAATTCATTACTTCAGATGTTGCTAAAGTTACCACAACTTGAAGATAGGTGTGTAAATGAATAAAAAATGAAGGAGATACGGGAAAGCGTTGAAGTGATGCCGGCTCTCTACAACCTGCTCCGCAGCACCTTTCCCAATGCATTTCGGGGGACTTCAGACAGTATCACAAACTGTCGGGGGACTTTAAAATCTGCCAGGTGTTGTCGGCAGAATTGCCTGATCTCCGCCTTTAATGATTCGCTATTCTCCAGCAGGTCCTCTCCCGCCACGTACGCCACCACTTTCTGTCCCCACCGGTCATCCGGCAGGCCCGTGACATAACAGTCTTCTATGAGGGGATGTTTGAGCAGTATATTTTCAACCTCCCGCGGGTCCACGTTTTCACCGCCGGTGACAATGCGGTCTTCCCGGCGCAGCTCCAGATAATAATTCCCCCGGTCATCTGCATATCCCAGATCGCCTGAGCGGTGCACGCCGCCGCTGACCTCTTCGCCCAGATACCCCCGCATCACCATGGGTCCCCGAACCACGAGTTCCCCCAGCTCTGCATCAAGAGAAACGTTTTTAAAAGGCCTGCCGATTTTGAGATGCAGATTTTCAGTTTCGGCGGCAGACGGGTCGAGTTCCCAGCCGGCAATTCCTGAGCAGGTTTCCGTCATGCCATAGGTAAAAATGACAGGGACGTTAGCGGCTTGACAACGTGCAAGCAGGCTTTGGGGCACCGGTCCGCCTCCCAGGACGACAGCCCTCAGTGCAGATGGAAATCCTGCTTCCTGCCGCTCCTCCAGCAGTTTTGCAAGCATGGTGGGGACCAGGGAGATGAGCGAGATCCCGCCTTGATCAATCAATGCATTCACTTTCCTGGCGTCGAAGGCCTCGGTAAAGGTGACCTTAAACCCGGAATGAAGCGCCCGCGTGAGGATGCTCATACCACCGATGTGATAGAGTGGCAGACAGTTCAGATAATGGTCCCGGGGCGTGAACCGCAGCAGATGCTGCCAGCTATCCGCACTGGCGGAAAAATTACGGCGGGTGAGCTGAACAGCCCTGGGAGTCCCCGTAGTCCCGGAAGTGAACAGAATGGTGCAGATTTCCTCCGGTCTGGCTCCCGGGGGTCTAAAATCCTCCTCCTGCCCGTCAGCTTCCTGCAGGAGGGTTTTTGTTGCCACAACTGCCGCAGTCTCATGCTCAAAGTGAGAGATGAAAGGTTCATCGGCGATGACCAGAGCCGGTGAGATGAGTTTCAGAGCCGTTTGAACCTCCCGGGATTTCCATACTGCAGACAGAGGAACAAAGATCAGATTGGCCCGGATCGAAGCCAGAAAGAGCCGTGAAAAGTCCAGTGGGTTTTTGACCATCACCGCGATTCTGCCAGCCGGTTTTACTTTCAACCGGCCCAGCGCCGCAGCGGCTGAATCTGCCTTCCGGGAGAGAATGTCTGCAGACCAGGTTTTACCCCGCCAGCAGAGCTTCAGGGTTGTGGGCAGCTGCGTGTAAAAGGGATGGGGCTCTTGGCGGGATGACTCGTGGTCAGTCATTTTACAGATCAGGTTCCACCTGTTGTGTGGCTTCCTTTGCGGCCCGGCTCTCCGCCTGCCAGCCGATACAGGTGGAGACAAAGATCAGCAGGAACAGAAAACCGAACAGCAGGTCCCGTTTGTTCAGAAACTTTTTTAACATAAATCTCCTTCGTAATTCAACCCTGCGCTGACAGGGACCGTCAGTTGCCCGTCCTCTCCTGGTACAGGCCCGGAAACCGCCTCGTCCAGCAGGTCACCGGTGAGCAAACCGCAGGGCTCGGTGATCCGCTCTGCCGCCGCTAAATGCACAAGTGCCAGGCGGCCTACGACCCGTTCCAGCGCTGAGGTGATCACTGCCCGGATATTGTTTTCCCGGGCGAGACGTACAACCTCAGCCGTGGTGGAAAAACTACCCAGGATCGTCGGTTTCAGCACGAAAACATCCGCTGCGCCGGCTTCAATCACTTCCTGAGCGCTCTCCACTGAGGTGACGGATTCATCCACAGCGATTGGAATGGGGCTCTCCCTGCGCAGACGTGCCAGTTCTTCAAGCGCCGCTGCCGGCAGCGGCTGCTCGAGATAATCAATCCTGAACCGGGTCAATCTACGACAGGCGGTCAGGGCCGTTTGCAGATCCCATTTGCCGTTGACATCGAGACGCAGAGCAATACCAGTATTCAGAGAAGTTGACAGGACTTCGATTTTCTCAAGATCCTCCTCAAGGCTGCCGTGCCCTATTTTGACTTTCAGACAACGGACCCCCGGGGGGAGAGAAACACCAGGACGGTACAGGGCATTGACCCTGATCTTACTCAGACTGTCGGCATTGAAATAATGGGCCAGAGAAAGTCCCCGTTCCCGTGCAGCGAGATCAAAGAGGGCTGTTTCCAGTCCGAAGCGAGCGGCCGGAGAATCCATAGTGCATTCACCTATGAGGTTTACAAGGTCCGGAATTTCCAACTCTCCCGGGGTCTCCCTGATCGCTGCGGAAAAACGCTCAAGCGCCAGCCGGGCATCTTCCAGGGAATCAGGACTGATCCCCATCAGGGGTGCCGCCTCACCCCAACCCCTGCTATGTCCGGAGTTCAGGCAGATGAAAAATCCCTTTCGCTGCCTGTAAACGGTGGATGCAGTGACAAGCGGTCTTCTGAAAGGAACGGCGTATTCCCGGAGGGTCAGTTTATCGATCCTCACAGAATCATCCCCAGCGCCAGTAAACAACTGTAGAACATGAGCAGGCGGGCAGTCCCTCCCAGAATTGGGAAAAGCTCAGCACCCTCAAGTGACCACATGGAGATGGTCATCTTCACTGCTGTCGGTGTGGAGAAATAGACCAGATACAGAGCCAGATGATTGCCCCAGCGGACGGCAAGCAGTGTGGGGATCAGATAGGCCGCAAACAGCAGGGTCGTGTATTCCAGCCGGCTGAAAGTTTTACCCAGGCGGACGGCAAGGGTTCGTTTGCCCGTTTTTGCATCCGTCTCAATATCCCTGAGATTGTTCACTACAAGGATGGCCGTGGACATGGCGCCCATGGCGACTCCCAGCAGCAGGGAATCTCCCGTAACCCTGCCCGTCTGCAGGTAGTAGGTCCCCGGCACGGCGATGAGCCCGAAAAAGAGCATCACAAAAGCATCACCCCAGCCGTGATACCCCAGAGGATAGGGGCCACCCGTGTATGCCAGGCCGGCGGCAATGGAAGCCAGCCCGATCCAGACGATGGGCCAACCGCCTGTCCAGGCCAGGTAGAATCCCAGCAAAATGGCCAAACCGAAGGTTACAGCCGTCCCCCGCTTCATCTCGCTGGGTGTGATCAGACCTGCCTGCGTGGCCCGGGTAGGACCTACCCGCTCCTCCGTGTCCGTGCCTTTGAGGAAATCGAAGAGATCATTGGCCAGATTGGTGCCGATCTGTATCAGCAGCGCAGCCAGCAGGGTAACAACCGCCACAGACCGGTTGAGTTGACCCTCATGAATTGCCAGGGCAATCCCCAGCAGGACTGGTGCGATAGCCGCCGGTAATGTCTTCGGGCGGGAGGCCAACAGCCAGATCTTAAAGTTGGAGGTGCGAGCCGTCACAGCCGGTATCTATGGCAGACGTTTGAATCTGGAGAAGTCCGGTTTGCGTTTTTCCTTGAAAGCATCTCTTCCTTCCTGAGCTTCTTCGGTCATGTAGAACATCAAAGTCGCATCTCCTGCGAGCTGCTGGAGTCCGGCCTGTCCGTCGCAGTCCGCATTGAGGGCTGCCTTCAGCACCCGTATGGCCAGGGGTGATTTCTCAAGGATTTCGCGGCACCAGTTCACGGTCTCTTCCTCCAGCTTTTCGAGGGGTACAACGGCATTGACAAGTCCCCAGTTCAAAGCTGTCCGGGCGTCGATAAACCGGCAGAGAAACCACATCTCCCGGGCGCGTTTCTGGCCGATGATGCGGGCCATGTAGGAAGAGCCCCAGCCGCCGTCGAAAGACCCCACTTTGGGGCCGGTCTGTCCGAATTTGGCATTTTCGGCGGCAATCGTGAGATCGCACATCATGTGCAGCACATGGCCGCCACCCACAGCATATCCCGCCACCATGGCAATGACCGGTTTGGGCAGATAGCGGATCTGTTTCTGCACATCCAGTATGTTCAGACGGGGAACGCCGTCACTGCCCACGTAGCCCGCATCTCCGCGGATCTTCTGATCACCGCCTGAGCAGAAAGCCTCAGGACCCTCTCCCGTGAGGATCACAACGCCCACTTCCGGGTCTTCCCGGGCCAACTCGAAAACCTGCTTCAATTCCGTCACCGTACCAGGACGAAAGGCATTACGCACCTCGGGGCGGTTAATCGTGATCTTTGCGATCCCTTCGGCCTGGTCCTGTCCCTTTTCGTATTTAATGTCCGTGTAGCTGCCTACGGATTTCCATCGAATCTTCATGCTAAAGCTCCCTGATTTTTGAATGGGAAAAATTACAACTTGCCATGAGGTTCTCCACAGCGGGAATTTTAACCGTCATTTGTACGAAAGGTCGTAATATTTGAAGTCTCATTTGGAGAATTTTATGCTCAAATCCAGACTAATACTGAAAATCAGCCTGCTGTCCGGTCTTCTGCTGACAGCCCCGTTGAAAGAGCCTCACACTTTCAAGACCCGGAATGATTGGCCGGGACTTCAAAAACCGACAACGGCTGGAGCTCACACCGGTACGATGCAAAAGACTCCCAATCCATCTCTGAAGGTGATGGTTCCTGAAAAGCGCGAGGGTCTCATTCCCGTCACGCAAAGGCGTCCTGCCGCTTCGTCAAGAGTCAACCGGGATTGTAACGGAGACTGCTGGACACTCCAGCATGTTGGGGAAGATACTCAGTGGTACCTGGGCAGCGGTGCAGCGGGCGATACATTTGCAATTGCTTTTCAGCCTCAAATGCCGTGCGTTGTACAGGAAGTATATATGAAATGGTACGATGGTGGTACCGTCACCGCCTTTGCCGCACTGCTCAGTGATTCAGCCCTGGCCTGGACTGCCGGAACGGGAGCAGCGGTGAACAACGGGTTGGGCTTTCAGTGGGCCCGGGGTGATCTGCCGTTTTCTCCCATCGGTGAGCTCCTCACCCAACCTACCGAAAATATCATAGAGGGCTACACCGCCGACTGGACAGCCCAACTGGATCTGGGCGGCACCTTCCAGGCAGGTGATCCGGATAATCCTGAAAATGTGCCACCTTTCCTGATCTGTTTTGTCAAACAGGGGGAAAGTCCTCACCCCATGGCCTCAGATGTCTTCAACGGAGAATCCTATAACTGGTTTGGCGGTCCCTGGACCGATCCGGACGGCGATATCAGCACACCGGACGGCGAATTCGGTGACGGATATGCCTGGGGCAATTACCAGTCAGCCGGGAGCATCTCAAGCGGACTCATCGACATTGCCTGTCAGGTTCGGGTGACCTATCCCTGGGACTGGGATTGGGTTGTGTTCTATCTTCCAACCATCTCCGATACCTATCTCACGGATGGCAGCAAACCCATACGATTAAACATCTATCGCCCGGTGAATGCCTACCCGGATATCAATGATCTTGACCTGGTTTTCCACTGGGGAATCGATGGTGTCGCCCAGGAAACCCAGACCATGCAGGATGCCACACCCGTGGATGTTGATGAAGATGGAAATGGAACCTACGAATTTTATATCCAATACAATGCGCCACCCGGCAGCACTATCTCTTGTTGGGCTACTGCCGAAACACTTACGGGAATACAACTCTCGTCGAACACCGAGTATTTTGAGACCCTCGAACCCCTGATGCCTTGTGCCCGTCTGTTGATCATCGCGGAGAAGACGAACTCATACCATGTGGGGTCAATTGAGGCTGCGGCAGAGGCATTGGGCTATGTATATGAGATTTGGGATGTCTACGATCACCAGGGGATAGACAACTCTGTGATCAATTGGGGGTGGAATACCATTGTTGTTTATGGCTGGGGAACCGGCACACTGCCCGTGACTGCCGCTGAAGAGGATCCGGGCTATGGGGAATTTCTGGCTAACGGCGGACATCTTGTCCTCATAGACCAGGACTGGTTTTACGCACACGGTCTTGACCAATATCCCTTTCCCCTGACTTTTGATCCGGGGGACCCTGCCAGAGACTGGTTTGGTCTTGCCGGCGCCATGAGTGATCCGGATTTTTATGGCAATGCCGGGAATGGGGGCTCCGGTGATACGCTGATCATAAGCCTCGATCCAACAATCCCGTTTTACTCCGAACCGATGATTCTGCAGCATGGCATCAGCGGCTCATACAACCGGGCTGACTTTTTGTACCCCGGTGACGGCACCCCTGTTTTCCAGGGTATTGACAGCGGTGAGATTGTGGGTGTATCCAACCAGACTGCTGATTTTTCCACTACTTTTCTGGCCTTCCAGGCCGATGCAGCCGTTGATACTACGGAATCCGGTGATCTGACTTATGATCAGGTGACGGAATTGCTCACCTGGCTCCTGCAGGACGTTACATCACCACCCCAGCCCAATTTGTACGGTGAAATTCCCGGGGTCATTTTTAACGACGGCGGGCAGCAGGTGCTGGTGACGGTCACAGATACAGAGGGTGATCCCTTTACCGTTGCGCTCTATTATGTCTCAAATGGGGAGGATCTTCAATCGGTCATGATGACAAATACGGAGGCAGACGTTTATTCTGCCACTATCCCGGCCCAGCCGGAGGGAACGACGGTAGAGTACTGGGCTGTTGCCGAAGCCGACCCTCCGGAGGACTGTTCGTATGCCGAATCTGCACACGGCAGCTACTTTGTCTATGGCCCCTCCGGTGAGGTCCTGTTTGTTTTGAATAACGAGATGAATGTGAACAGTTATCCCGGTCTTTATTATTTTTACGATGCCTATGATACGGGCAATCTCTGGCTGATGCCCGATTTCTGGACCGGCGCTGTTAATCAGGATTTGCTGTCTTTTTATGATACGGTTTTTGAAGTGACAACTACCGGCACCTGGGCCGATTTTACGGATCATTATGCCGTGATTCAGGATTGGCTGGCCCTGGGGAATAAAAATTATTTCCTGGCGGGTGATGATATGTTTGGGATGCTCACAGGATGGCAGGATGCAGATTTTTCCCCTGGGGACCTCTGGTATGACCTGGGAATCTCTCATGTCTTCAATGACATCGGCAGCGGCGGGAGTGAGCCTTCGCCCCTCACACCGGTTGAGGGTGATCTGCTGTCCGGTAGTTTGGCAGAAGCACTGGCGGCACCGGGGGGCGGCAATATCCTGCAATATGACCCGGATTATGAAATCGGGCTGACCAATGCCCTCGACGGATTTCAGGCTGCCGGGAATGCAGTCCCGTTCCTTTTCGATACCAATTCGGAATTGCCTGTGGCCGTTCGCCGTTACTGGCCCAATGGTAACCGAACCGTCATTCTTGGCTTTGATCCTCTCTCGCTGAACTCGGCACCGGAGTATGTCTGGTACGGCGCCCACCCTGCCGGTCCCACCAAAATGTCACTGGACTGGTTCGATAATCAACTGTTCCTCATGGGCGACGTAAACGATGACGGTCTTGTTGACATATTGGACGTGGTCATGCTGGTTTTTTATATCACCGATGATTATGTTTTCGATGACGAACAAATGCAGATCGGCGATATGAATGACGATGCGCTCGTGGATGTAGCTGATATCGTAATGGTCGTGGATTTGATACTGGAAAACTGAGTCCCCGACCCGCAAATTATAACATGATCATAGAGAGTGGCTCGGGAATTCGCATACCGGTCCCATAAAGGAGTTTGGCGCGGAGAGCCGTTAT
>JAADGM010000022.1 GCA_013152375.1 FCB group bacterium
TTTTCAGTCAGACCCTAAAAGAAAGGCTGGTCGTTCCCATCTATTTCAGGGCAACAATGGGAATGGGATACGATGACAATCTTTTAAAGTTCTCAACACTTGAAAAAGCATCTGCAGTGACTGACGGCCTGCTGCAGCGGGGGACTGATACATTTGACAGCGGAATTATTAAACCGGAACTCAGATTTATCTACAGCCCTGTTATATCGCTTAAAAATACTACAAATCTCATTTTGAATCTCAGTTATGCCGAATATCTGCAGGCGGCTGAAAAATCTTATACGGCTTTTTCTTTACGCTTTGAACAGCATTTGGCATCTTATAGCTGGCTGAAGTTCCGGTACGCTTACCTGCCTGATTACTTTCTGCGATTGTATAAGGATAATGATCTCATTGGTAAGGTCCGGCAGGAGTGCGCCTTTTCTCTGCAAAAGTCCGAACTGACTTTTTCTTTCAAGGTGCTGAAAAAAACCTGGCTGCGTTTTGAATTGAGTGATACCAGGGAATATTTCAACCCTAATTTTACCGAATATGATACCAAACTATTTCGGGGGGGAATCCTAATGGGCACGGATATTTTCTCCGGGATCCGGCTGACAGGACTCTACGCTGAGGGCAGGGGAAATAATGTGACTTTTGGCAGCGGCTACGTATCGACCGAAAAGGACCGTTCATTTGATCATGAGGTGTGGGGATTTTCCATCAAGTGGTATCCCGACAATTTTATTTCAGAAGTCCTGCTGTCCAGTAAGACCGAACACAGGCAGTACCTCACCGATGATCCCGATGACCCTTTGCATGCCGGTCGGGAGCATTTTGATTCTAAATTTACGTTGGGGATCACAAGAGATATTTCATCTGAACTGAGGCTGCAGATACGCTGGATCTATAGAAACCGGAAGACTGTTTCAGATTATCAGTGGGTGGAAGAATTAAAATCCTTCTCACAAAATCAAATCTGGCTGAAGTTCAGCTACTCTTTCTATGCAGACCTATTTTATTGATAAAAAACGGGAATACTTCGTGAAGCAGAAAATAATAAAAAATATAATTTGGATTTGGATGATCTGGCTGCTGGGCTGCCTGTCACCTTCCGATCCCGTGGGCGTTAAAGTCCTCTCCGAACAAACCATTGATACGGGGAGTTACTGCCGAACACTTGATGTGACCGACTCGTTACTCTTTGTTAATTCCGAAGAGCAGGGTGCCAGACTCTATCATTATCAATTTACCACAGGGAATGCAGTCACTTACGAACAGGTATTTGATGCACCCGATTACGGTCAATCGATTAACGCGCCGGTTGTGCTGCTGCGTGGTTATCCCCTGGCTATGACCTTGAAATATATAACGGACGGCGTTCATTATCGTTTTCTGCCGCAGGATGCATTCTTCAGCAGGGTCGCCTATGGAATTGATAATGATGACCGGGACTATGTCCGCAGTTTTGCTGTAACCGAGGACCCGGCGAATGAGACCGTGACCGTCTTTACACTGAATAAATCTTATGAAATCGGTGCCCAGAACAGTTTTAAACGGTTCACAGACTCCACCCATGTCACGATGCGTCAAATGACTGTCGGCTCGTTTGGAGAGCTCTTTTGGCTGAATCCGCCCGTGAGTGTTGATTCTGTGAATGCGTTGGGGGGCAACGCAAAATTCATCAGTTATGCAAATGGCTTTCTCGCCGTGACGAACTCACAACTTGAGATCACCCTCATCAAAGCGGACGTGTCAAACGGGCTGCAGAGAGCGGGAAGCTATGACATTCCCGGATCAGCAAATTGCCAGTATTCTGACCAGTCAGTTGTTTTTACGGGGCTTAAAAATGACTTTGGTTGTTACACAGCTTTACTTGATTCAGCAGGGAACGTAATCAGTACATTACAGCTTGCCGCCGGGTATTCAGTCAACGGAATTCACACGAATTCAGGGTTGCTGGCCCTGGCCTGCGGGAATGACGGGGTATTACTCTACGAGTGGAACGGCGGACTGAATTTTACTGAAATCGGTTGGGTTCCCACAGATTATGTTTATCAGGTGAAAATTATTGATGCTCAAACGCTTTTTACCGCAACACGGGCGGGCGTTGAGATTTATCGAATAGACTATTGAATGGAATGCATTTGTTAATTAAAAATTTAGAGGTAAAATGAAAAAGACTGCACTGCTTTTATTTATGATGGTAATCGTCTTCGGCCAGTATGATTGGCAGGATAATGGCCTGCCTGTGCGACAGGGAGTTCACATTGAATGGCAGCGGACAGGCGATGTGGGAAATTCGGACGAAATGATTTTTGCCTGGTCGGATACCCGGGGAGGCGTCAGAGATATTTTTGCTCAAAAAGTTAATTCAGACGGGACTAAGCTGTGGGGTGACCTGGGCGTTCCGGTCGTCATTGCAGAAGGTCGACAGGAAGATCCGATTCTGGTTTCCGACGGAGCGGGCGGCGCTTATTTTATCTGGATTGATTATCGTTATGAACCGGATGACGGTGATATCTTCGCCCAGCACCTGAATGCTGAAGGCTTAATTGACACACTTACCTGGGGAGCAACGGGGACCCCTTTGACAACAGTTCCGGGAAAGCAGGTTTCCCCGAATATGTGTATTGACGGCCTTGGCGGCGCTTTTGTCATCTGGGATGATAATTCAGTCTCAAATTCGGGCCAGATCTACGCTCAGCATCTCACAACAGAGGGAGCCCTGGAAGATCCGACAACGGGAGGCTTCCCCATTATTACCAGTTCCGGGAGCCACACCGGCGTCAGCATTGAAGTCTCCGGGGCAGGCTTTGCGAATATGGTGTGGGCGCAGAGCGTGGGTGAATTCTCGGATGTCTATGCCCAGCGCATCGACACATCCTGCAATACAATGTGGTCAACACCGGAAGAGGGTGGTGTAGTCGTCTGTGATGCCGTCAATAACCAGAACAAACCCAAGATCAATGATTTAAGTTCTCAAATATCCGTTGTCGTCTGGGAAGATGAAAGACTTCTCCAGCAGGAAACAGATATTTATATTCAGTATATCGATGCAGACGGGAATATGCTGCTAAGCAATAACGGGGAAATCGTCTGCGATGCCGCCGCCAGTCAGATAACGCCCCGCGTAAAAGCCGGAGACGGCGCTGCCTATGTGATTTGGGCTGACAAGCGGGAGAGTTCACAATGGGATGATATTTACATGCAGAAATTTGATCCTTCAGGCAGCGCACAGTGGGAAACGAATGGCAGGGCGGTTGCCGTAACAGGCCAGGCCAAAAGCGGTCCCAGACTGACCACGGACGGTCTTGGGGGAGTATATGCGATCTGGATGGATGAGAGAAACGCTTCTTTCCCCGAGGTTGACATCTATCTTCAGCACTACGATGCAGACGGAACCCAGACCTTTGAGGATGATGGACTGGTAATCTGTGATGCCGACAATACACAATTCAGCCCCCTTATCAGACCGGACGGGTCCGGTGGGGCGTTGATGATCTGGGGGGACTGGCGAAGCGGCAGTCAGGGGCTGTACCTGCAGCATGTCGATAATCCCGGCGGGATATCCCTGATGGAGAATGGTCTGGAACTGTACTTCGGAATTGACGGTAACGGTATAACACCTCAGGCCTTATATCTGGGAAATAACAGTACACTTTTATACTGGACCGATTTCAGGTTTGGAGGATCATATCCAGTGATCTACGGTCAGATCATCGACGATGCTTACGAAATATTTGATGCCAGTAACGGCACCATCATGGGAACACAGGGGACCTATCAGGTTAATCCCCATGCGACACTCGTTGGAGAGCATATTTTCCTGAACTACGAGACGGTTGACCAATGGGGTACTTTTCTGCAGTACTATCTCATTTTTGATTTGAATCTTAACTTATTGAGTCCCCCTGAGGGAACGCCCGTTTATCTGGCGGCCTGGCAGTTTAATCAGGAGTACTCGGCTGTTGTAACCGGCGAAGACGGTTATGTGTATCTTGCTTTTTCAGATATGCGGCTGTTTGATTATGAAGTCTATGTTCAGAAATATGATGCTGATGGTACCCGCCAATGGAATGATGGCGGTGTTTTGCTTGCCGAGCTCAGTGGCACTGACGATATAGTCAAAGATATGGAGGTCCTTCCCGGCGGAGGCTGTGTTGTGATCTGGCAGGGAGGCACCTGGGATGATCAGAATATCTATGCCCAGGCAGTTGATTCTGAAGGAGAGATCGTATCCGGATGGCCGACGGATGGCGCTGAAATATCCACTCTGGCGAATAATCAGACAAATCCTGTATCTGTGCGCACAAATGAGGGTATCATGGTAACATGGAAGGACAACCGGAATGCAAATGCCGATATTTTTGGGCAGTATATAAGTTTTTCCGGGGATATTCAGGGAGATGAGGGGGGCTTTGCTATCTCCGCCAAACCCCTTGACCAGCAGGATGCAGAACTGACCTTTAACCCCGTGGAAAATGAAGTATTAGCCTGCTGGGAAGATTATGAAAACGGTCTTGATTTCGACATATTTTGTAATACTTATGATCCGCTGACCAATTCCCTGGGAGAGGAATTTGCCGTTTCTGATATTTCCGGGAGCAATGAAAATAATCCCTTCTTATACACAAGTCTGGATGGCACTTATATGGTTGCCTGGGAGGATACCCGTGAAAGTACGACCAAAGATATCTATTATCAGGAGTTCAAAAACGGAGCTCCGGTTTTTGCCGAAGATGGCATCTATCTCGTTCACACGGACTTCAAACAGGAGAATCCGGGTATTGGCCTGATGAGTGAAACCTCAAATTCATATCTTTTATTCTGGGATGACTCCCGCAGCTCCGGCAAGGAGGATCTCATTAATATCTATGTCCAGTCCCGCACTATCGAGCAAAATGCCTGTGGCTCCATGGACCCCAATTTTGATGAAATTGTGGATATTCTCGACGTAGTAATGACAGTGGGTTACATTATGGAAACGCAGGAATTTACTCCGGATCAGATTTGTGCGTCCGATGCAAATACGGACGGTACCGTGGATATTCTGGACGTGGTGACCATGGTTAATTACATTGTTGGGAACAACGATTGATGCGACTCCTGCTTGGCATATGTCTGCTTGGAATTTCCCTCTCGTGGGGTCAGCTGATTGACCGCTGGCACACTTATGAGGAGATTCAGCAGCAGCTGGAGACTTGGGATACGGAGTTCGGCTCCAACCCCGAGCCGTCGCCAGGTTATCCCGGAAGCGGGATCATCTATCATTACGAGGAGGTGGGCCGCTCAACGCATGATGATCTGCCCTTCTGGGGTGTGAGACTTTCCTATAACGCAGATGTAAAAGAAGACGAACCGCGAATGTTGTTCCTCGGTCAATGTCATGCCGAAGAGATTTACGGTGTGGAAACCGCCATGGAACTGATCAATATGTTTCTCCATCCCGAGGAGCACATTGGAAGTATGTATTATCAGTACATGAAAGCCATTCTGCAGTCGGCTGAAGTGTGGATCGTCCCCACCTATAATCCGGAGGGATTACGGGTTGTCCACGGTTATGAGGATGAGGGTGTCTGGGTACAGGACGAGGCCTATCGGAAAAATAAACGGGATGTGAATGAAAATGGGATTTTCGATTATGTGCCCGGTTCAGGCAACGACTCTGATGGCGTGGATTTGAACCGTAACTATGATTTCAATTGGATCTTAGGAGATGGTGTTTGGGAATTGGATCCGGGAGGGCCGAATCCAAGCTATTTTGCACATTATGACTACTATCGCGGAAGCAGCCCGTTTTCCGAAACCGAAACCCGCGCGATTCGGGATTTCGCCAGGGAACAGCAATTTTTGCTGTCTATCGCATTTCATAGTTCCCGTTCCGGTAATGTGTCTGAAAAAGTCGTGTATTCCTGGGATTGGGAAGAGACCGGTAAAGTTTCTCCTGACTTCAGTATGATCTCTCAGTTAGGAATCGAGATCGCCGGCTTCATCCCAAAGGAGAACGGTAACGGTTTTTATACACCGGTCACCAGTAAATCCCGAAGGGGAAATGCTCACGACTGGTTCTACAGTCAGACGGGATGTGTTCAGTATTTAATCGAGCAGGGGACTGAAAATCTGCAGCCGGATGATGCTGACCTGATTGACGACACAGTTGCAAGGGGCATCAGAGGGGCTTTTCATCTGATGAATCGGGGCATCGGAATGGAATTGTTTGAACTTGGTGCGGAAAATTATCAGGTCACAGGGATAGTTACCGATGCAGACACCGGTGAACCCGTCTATGCCCGGGTGACTATCCCGGAACTGGACGGTCCCATGCTCAAACCCAGAATGACCGATGAGTTCGGCCGTTATCGCCGATTGCTAAGTCCCGGTACTTACTCTCTCGTAATCACAGCCCGGGGATATGAGACACAGACCTATCAATTTTCTCCCAGCAGCAGTGCTATCACTGAAATCAATGCGGCACTGCAGGCTAGGCCGACTCACCTTTTGAATATTGTTGTTGATGATCAACTTCCGGGAGCCAGATCGCTCATACTGCAGGATCACATGGGGAGCGATACACTTATGCTCACAACTGCAGGATTAATGCTTGATCTGGCAGAGGATCATTATGAATTGACCATACAGGGGGATGACGGGCTGCATGCCTATTTTCCGCTGTTCTATTCACTGGATCTCACAGCCGATACTGTGATCAACGTAACCTCGCGA